>CALUUU010000071.1 GCA_944324035.1 Candidatus Gastranaerophilales bacterium | reverse complement strand
AACTGTAAGGTAACAAACCCAACAGATATATACCCTATCGCAATGTATGACCAGTCAATCGTACCGAACACAGAAGCAGCAAGAGCTGTATTGTTCGGCGGTAAGTAATCCTTATTAATTGAAATAAAATATAAATCCAAAGCGGAATTGAAAAAATTCCGCTTTTTGTTATGTTTATAGTATAATTCGTGTTAGGGAGACATGTGATGTATAAACGATTATTAGCGACAATTTTATTAACCGCTTGTACTGTTAATTTTACAGGACTTGGAGCTTTTGCTTACAGTACGGTTGATTTAAAAAATAAACTGACAAAATCAAAAACACAGTCAGTGGTACAAGTCAACGAAAATGCTCCGATTATCCCTGAAAAACTGGAAAAAGAGATGAAACTCTCAATCAGCAAAATTTACGGGCCGGAAAGAGTAGATGAAATATATTCAAATATCCTTAAAATAGCAAAGAAGGCTAAAGAACAGCGTTCGGCAAGTTTGAAAAAAGAGGATGAAAACAGGGCTTCTGATTGGTATAAGGATGAAGTTATTTATATGTTTTATGCTGATCAATTCGGCGTACAGCAAAACGGGAAGTCAAATACGTTTAAAGACACCATAAAAATGCTGGATTACCTGAAAGGGCTTGGCGTTACTACATTATACATTCTTCCGTTTGCGGATTCCCCTATGGGCGATGCCGGATTTGATGTAAGAAATCCGCGTAATGTCCGTTCAGATTTGGGCGGAATGTTTGAATTCCAGCAGTTTGCAACCGCAGCAAGGCAAAAAGGATTTAAATTAAAAGCAGATTTGGTTCTGAACCATTTTTCTGATCAACATCAGTGGTTTCAGGATATTTTGAAGGGTGATACTTCTAAGATTAACTATTTTGTTGTAAGAGAGGAAATGCCTGAGTATACAAAATATAAAGATGAAAAGCTTGGGGTAGTAATTGAATATAAAGAGCCTTCCGGTAAAATATCAAAAAGACGGCTTATATTCCCTGAACAGACGGATAATAATTACCGCAAAGTAACTGTAAAAGGAAAAGATTACTATTTTTATCACACATTTTATCCTTTTCAGCTTGATATTAACTGGGAGAACCCGGAAGTTTTGTATTACTGTTTAGAAAATATTGCATTCTGGGCAAACCAGGGTATTGATATCTTTAGAATGGATGCAATACCGTATTTGATAAAAGAAGACGGAACTGATGCAGAAAATCTGCCTAAAACACACAGAGTGATAAAGCTTTTGAGTGAATTTCTACAGGCGGTTGCTCCGCGTTCTGTAATTCAGGCAGAAGCCTGTCAGCATCCGAACAAAATTTTACCGTATTTTGGCACTGAAAGAAAAATTAAAACAGAAGTAAACGGCAAGGAAAAAGAATTAACAAGAACCGATGAAGTACAAATTGCGTATCATTTCCCTTATATGCCGGCGATATGGGCTTCATTAATTTCCGCAGATAACAGTTATTTTTGGAAAGCATATAAAGAAACTCCGCAAATTCCGGAATCTGCAGCCTGGGGTATATTTTTAAGAGTACATGACGAGCTTACTCTGGAAATGGTTAATGCAAAGACCCGTGAACTAATTTATGATGATTTAGCTTCAAAAGGTGCTTCTTTTAGAAAAGGATATGGTGTAAGCGGCAGACTTGCAAGTTTTCTTGATAACGACCCTGACAGGATAGGTATGGCTTTTTCAATATTGATGTCACTGCCGGGAATTCCGATTATATACTATGGGGATGAAATCGGAAGCCTTAATAATTTTGCCAATGCCAAAAAGAGCGCAAAACTTAGAGAAACAAAACAGAAAAATGAAAAAAATCCTAATAAAAAAGTAGAAATGCTTTCATATTTTGATAGCCGTGACATTAACAGAGGCCCGATTTTGCAGCAGACATTTTTGGATGCTGTAGCTAAAAAAGGTACTCAAAGCAACAAGGTTTATGAAAGAGTCAAAAAACTTATTTCAGTAAGAAAACAAAATCCGGTAATCTCGCGCGGAACATTTGTTGAAATAAAGACTGATTCTCCGGAAGTGTTTGCGTATGTAAGAGAAATCCCGGGTGACAGGGTTGTTGTCATAAACAACTTATCTGACTCTAAAATAAGAGCAACAGTTAACTTTATAAATGATGATTTTGGCAAAAAAAGCAAAGATATCTATTTAAAAGATTTGCTGACGGATAAGATGATAAGGGCAAGAGTGCAGAATAAGAGATTGACAGTCAGATTAAACAGATATGATGCTATGTGGTTAAAGCTGTAATTTTACACCTTTTTCCGCAAGGTCTTCCGGCTTCATTGTCCAGACTGTAATGTTATAGCGTTTTGCAACTTCTTTAACTCTGGAGAGATATCGTTCATCGGCTTTCCCTTTTTCCATAATAAGGACAATTCCGGCCTGTTTATTTAAAATTACTGCATAATAAAGGGCTTGTCCTATGCTCTCCCCCCATTTCTTGGCAAAATCAAATTCTATTGCGTGAGTGGATGTTACACAGTCAACTCTGGCTTTGTCAGGCAGTATTACTTCTAAAGAACCGTTGTGAGCTTCACACCATGAACGCTGGTAATCTTTTTCATAATACAAATTTTTTGCCGTAGAAGGCATTCCAAAAATAAAAACCAATAATATTAAATAAATCTTTTTCATTCTAATAATTATATAAATTCCAATGATAAATTGGAATTAGCCGTATGGCTATTTTTCACAGCGTTTGCATTTTGAAACAGGTGTACCCATAATAAGTCTTGCGCCTCCAAATGGTTTTTGCAGTGTGGTATTTACTCCTGAAGTTATTCCTTCTACGTCTTTTGTAATATCGTTTACTCTGTCCATTGTTTCAGGTAAATCTTTTGCAGCGCAATTTAAACTTTTTGTCAGGCATTCAACATACTGAGAAGATTTTTCAAGATTTTGCATAGTCCTGTCTAAAGATGCCTGGTTGACTGAATTATTAATTTTAAACGATGTACCGGAAAAGTTTGTACTTATTGTCGCAATATTTTTTGAAGATTTAACAAGATTTGGACTTGCAGCGTCAAAAGTTTTACGTACTCCTGCAACAAGTTCGTTAGTGTTTTCAACAGTCTTGTTCACTCCGTCAAGCATAACAAGTACACTCTGAATAATAAGTTCTAATGTTCCGCTGTCAGCGTGGCTGTCAATAAATTTTTGGGCGTTTTGCGAAACTGAGCCTTTTACAGTTGAGCCGTTTTTTAGAAATTCTGTGCTTGCAAGTTCCGGAGAAACAATATCAACATAATCAAAATCATCTTTGTATTCCCGAATTTTTACGCTTATGTTGTCTGGTATCTTGATATCTTCAGGGAAAAGGACTATATCCATATGTGTTGCAGTATAATCATTGTTAGGAGTAACTTTGACGACTTTCCCGATACGGAAACCCTTATAAAAAACCTGCATTTTAGGAGGAATAGGTTCTGCTTCATCAAATACGGCTGTAATATGTGTGTAGTGTGTAATTTTATAAAGATAAATCCCTCCGAATACAAGTCCGGATAAAATCAAAATTAATATTACAATATTTAATAAAATAACCCAAATTTTCATATTATACTTATAAATAGAAATTTGAGTTTAGTCTATTAGCAAACCCGGCAGTATTTGTAAATTTTTATAACTTAAGGGCAATAAATAAGTGTTTTGATACTTTATTAAAATGTAGGGAAAATTTTCAGATGGGACAATTTTTAAACTCAATCAACGAAGTCAGAAAAAATTATAATAAATATGACCCCTGGGAACAAGCCCAGGCAGATGAGCGTGCCCAAAAAGAATATCTTGCAAAAACGCTGGATATTCCGGAAGATAAAGTTGAGCTTACATCAGAAAAGGCAAAAGTTGTTATCCGTGCTACCGAGTTAATGGATAAACGTTCCGAAGACAACTGTGAAAATATGGAACAGCTTACTGGCATGATATCAATGGTGCCCTTGATGGTTGCAGCAGGCGGCACACCGCTTGCATTTCAGGCTTTAATTGAAAAATTGGTAAAAAAAGCCAATTTAAAAATAAACAAACTACAAGAAAAACTTGCTCAGCCGGATATAAGTAAAGAAGCCAGAGATGCAACCTTAGAGCAAATCGGCAAGCTAAATAAGAATATTACGAAGCTGTCACAGCGCGGAGGAATTTACGGTCAGCTTGCATCACTATTTTTTGTATTAATGCTCGGAGCCGGTTTTACTATCTGGGGTACTGCTAAGCAAAAAGAAGCTTCAAGAATTGGGCGTTTTCAGGCAAAGCAAAATGAATTAAAAGATATTAATAATTTTGTTATTTATACTCCGGAGCAAATAAAACAGGCGGAAGAGATTGCGGCAAAACTTCCTGATGAAAAAGAGCGTAATGATATTTTAAAATTAATATCTGAATTAAAAGGATTGAACAGAGATAAAAAGGCTTATAAAGAATGGTTGAAAACTAAAGACCCTAAGGAAATAGAAAAACTTAAGGCAAGAAACCTTACTCCGGAGCAGTTAAAGATTGGTAACGAGGATAAAGAATTAATCGTTGATGCTGTCAAAGAAATAACAATAAAAGCTGAAGAATATTCTGAAAATGTTGAAAATGCATATGATACGCTGGGAACATTATCCTGGCTTTTTGCAATCCCTGCAGGCTTTTTGATTAATTCTGTTTTAAAACTATGTAAAGTCCCTAAATTTGCCAACAGAATTACATCAGTTGTAGTACCGGCTCTGACAAGTATTGTGTTGAGTACAATGGGAACATTTGAGCAGAAAAAAGCTTCCAGAATAGGTAGATACAAGGCACGACAGGATTTAATGCAAAATCCTGCCCGCCTGATGGCATATTCGGAAGAAGATATGGCAAAAGTAAAAAATATTAAAGCAGAAAAACAAACTCAAGGCTTTTTTGAAAAACTTGGTGACAGTTTTATATTCCTGAAAAAATATTTACAGGATAAAAAAGAATATAAAAAATACAGAAAAACTGACCAAGCTCAAATGGAAAAAATGCAAAAAGCCTTAAATCAAATAGAAATTACACCTGAGCAGAAAAAACAGGCAGGGCAGCTGCAGGAAAATGTATTCCGTGCATTTGACGAGATTGATGAAACTTCGCAAAAATACTCGGAAGATATAGAAGCCGGCTGTGAAATAGCAAAACAAACTTTAAGCCAGTTATGGTCACTTGGATATATCGGCGGAATTGGTGCGCTGACTTATTTAGGATTTAAAGGTAAATTACCGATATCCAAAATGATAAACGGCATAATTAATGCAGGATTCAAAAAAGATTCAGCTATCAGAACCGGTGTAAATGAATTATATGCGGTTTTGAAAAAAGATAAACAGCTCAGACAGGAATTTCAAAAAGCGCTGGTAGGCGGGCATATTAAATATTTTTTGACCAAACCAAAAGCAAAAGAAATTAATGAAGCAGTTCAAAAGCTATTGGCATCAGTTATGCCGGATATTCTTGCCGCACGGAGTACGGGGGGTAAGGACGCAGTAAGAAAAGTCCTCAATGCGCAGTTGAAAGACGGCGCGGTCGCAAAATGGACTCGCAATATGATAGATCAGACTCTCAAACTTATTGCACGCAATAAAGCCGGTGATAAACTTCCTAAAGAAATTATTGAAGAAATGAAATTAAATGATTGGAAAACATATAAAACGCTAATAGGCACAGGTGCGGTAGCCGGGGTTCCGTTACTTGGACTGTTGTTTGCTGTTCCTTATGCATTCAACGCCTGGCTTACCAATATTCAGAAAAAAGCAGGAAAAATAGGCGTAATGAAAGCTATGGAAAAAATAGATGATCCGAGGGTTTTTGCACCTGATGAAACGGAAAATGCAGGCGCAATAAAACAGAATAGTACGCAAACTGTTAAAACAACAAATTTACTGCAGCAGTTGAAATAGGTATAAGTACAAGCTTTGAAGCTAACAAACTTAATTGCAGATTTTTTTAATTAGAATGTTCTTTTATTAACTCCCATTTTTCATCTGCATTCGGAACATTCTTTATCGCGAGATTATGATAGTGAATATAACCCGCTTCATCGTCTAAATCTTTGCAAAGATTTGCCATATCGTTATAGCCTTGAATACTGCGCGGGTGAAGTTCAATTGCACGGTTAAACATCAGTTTTGCAGAATTGTAATCCTTCTTCTCTTTGTATGCATAACCAAGTGTATTAAACAAGTTATAAGCCTTAGGACAGATTTCAGACGCATCAACCAATAATGCGATAGCTTTGTCAATATCACTGCTGAAGTAACTGTAAGAAGCCTGAATTTTTGCATTCGCATTTTGAAGATTATACAGTTCTTCTTGGAGAGAATTTACAAAAGTGTTCATCTCTTTATCAAGCTTATTTTGGACAATTTTATCAACCTGTCTGAATTTGATGTATCCGATATACGTCAAAATTAATGAAAACATACCAAACAAGGTTGCAATTATCGTGACAAGAAGCGAATACGTATCCAATACATTTAAATTCATATTAAAACCTTCCTACTTTTTGTAGTATAGCATTGGTTAAATGCTTGTGCAAGTTTATTGATGCTTTTTTGTAACAAATTTGAAAAATCAAATTCAGGCTGAACCCCGGCATTCAGATATACTGAGTGTAATTTAACATACAGAACAAGATTAAATTAACTATGAGATGGAGATTAAAACATTATAAATTAAATTTATTTTATTATTCAAGATAAGTATTTACTAGAAATAACACGTTTTTCTTTAGGATATAATATATAATCATTATCATAAACATTAATCTTCCCTATATCAGAAACTGCCATAATATAACCCGCAATATCAATCCAGTATATCTTATTATTTTTTATTATAGGAATTACTCTATATTTGGGTTGTGTATATAATATAGAATTTCTGTCCAATTTTACTTGGAATTGTTCTTCATTATTATGTTCTTCTTCTGCACGTTTATTATATTGAATTTTATATATGTGATACCATTTTTTGATTGTATCCGGATTGAAGATTTCATCGTTATTAATGCAACCATAGTTATTATAATAGTTTTGAGAAATTTTTTGAGCATCCACTCTTGTTATAACAGAAGAATCATTCGCCATTATATATGCAGTAACAGGATCAAGAGTTCCCCAAGTTATTATATCTTTTAGCCAAAATATAATCCAAGGCAATCCTGTTTTTTCTTTTTGATTACCTTTCAAATCATCCTTGTTTAATAAACATAAAGAAATAAAAGCGCCTATGTTTCTAGTAAATTTATATAAAAATTCTTTACTAATAAAATCATAATGATTTGAAGCGGTACCTGTAAATAGCGTTTTATCTTTTGAAAACCACCATTCAATATGTTTTTTTATTGTATCAAACTTTTTATCAATTTTGATTTTTTCTATTTCATTAAAAATTTGTACAATTTTCATAATATAGTTAATTCTGCAATTGTTTCCGAGAGAAAAGTAAGATTCCCCCTCTTTTAGAATTTTGTATATTTCACTAAATTTTGCTGTTAATTCCATTGTAATCTTTGGAGTTAATGAAACTTTATAAAAATAATTACGGAATTTTTTATTTGGATAGATAGTTTTTAGAAGCGCTTTACATCTGAGGTTAATAACATTTTTATAAAATATATAATCACTATTATTTACATAATTTGCATATGTATTTTCCCAAATTTTTAATATTTTATCTTCTAAATCACCCTCTTTTGAAACATTATCAATTTCTTCTATAACTGATAATAAAAATTCATCTAAATTATCTAATACATTTACTGCTTCGTTATTTTCATTAATTGGCCTAGTATTTTCGATCCATTCAATAAACTTTTCTCGACTTGTTTCTTGTGTAATCTTTTGCCATTTATTATAAATTTTTTCTAATAACTTAAATAGTGCACTAGTTTCTTCATTTTGTGAATTATTCATAAATTCTTCTAAAATATTTACATAATTTGTATGTAAATATTTTAGTTGTTTTTCTTGTTGTGGTAATAAAATATAAGTTTGCCCTTCTGTTGTTAAACAAGGACGTCCAGCCCTTCCTATCAGATTTTTAAAATTTTTTATATCTACTAAACTATTATCATTGATATCATATGGTTTTCTTTTTAATGATGTATATGGTAATAAAATAATCTCAAATGGTAAATTTATACCTTCAATTAAAGTAGAATTTGCAATAACTACATTTATTATATTTTGTTCTACCAATTGTACTAATATTCTTCCTAATCTTCCCGGCATTTTACCATGATGTAAAACAATTCCTTTTTTTAATAATTTATATTCAACAGAATCTTGCCCAAAATAATCTGCACATATTTTTAATGCTTTATTATAAATATCTAATTTATCATTATTAGGTATTACGAAATATTGTGGAATATTTTCAACATTAGATAAATCTTCTTCAATGTATTTTAGAAATGGAGTTGCATATTGTGAAACTATATCTTCAATACCTAATATAGAAATTAATACAGTTTTATTTTTGTCTTTGTTTGTCTGTGAAGCATAGTTAAGTGCTGCCCAAAATAATCTTGGCCTCATTTTTTGAATACTTTTTTCATAATTATTATATTTTTGGGGGAAAGGACATCTTTCAATAGGATTTAATATATAAGGTCTCTGTTTTTCTTCATTTTCAAGCTTTACAATTTTACCATCTATAATATCAACGTATTGTTCATATGTACCCAGTGGTGAATAATAAAGGCGACCGATCGTTTGTCTAGTGCTTCTGTAATCCGATTTGATTGGTCTATCCTTACTACCAATGAATGCAGATAAGCTTTTTTCAATTCCATCAGCAATAGCAGATAAGCCTATGAATCTAGTATTTGCTTTTAATTTCATTTTTAATCGTGTAATTAATGTTTCCAAACAAAAAGCACGAGAGTCTTCGGAATTAATATTATGTGCTTCATCAATAATTACCAATTTAACTTTTTCAAGAAATTCATTTCCAAATAGCCTAATAAGAGCATCCGTTTTTTCTTGCGTACATATGAGAACAAAAGGATGAATAGCCTCCGTTATTGATATTTCATCTGGTCCATAGTCATTGCCTCCATACAAAGATGTAATTTGAATATTTGTATTTAAATTTTGTGTCAAAATTTTAGATAATTTAAATTCAACCTCCGCTGCAAGAGCTCGTTTAGGTACTATATATAAAGCAATGCTATCATTAATGCTATTATCAGAAATATTTTTAGATAATAAATTCTGTATGATCGCTAGTTCGGCTATAGTTGTTTTACCAGAACCTGTTGGCGTACAAAGTAAAAAACTTTCATTTTTTGCTAATTCTTCTATCCCTACTATTTGTGATGTCCATGCAAGAGTTTTATTTTCTAAAAAATTTAATTTTAAATATAAATCTAATGCTTTTTTACCATCATCATTGACAGTTTCTTTTAATTTTTGAATCCACTTTCTTAATGATGTTTCAAAATATACTTTTATTACTTGATTACAAAGCCTACATAAAATCCAAGAAAAAGAATCTTTACCGTGTAGCATAAATTTTTCTATTGCTTCAAATTTTTTCATTGCAATATCTAATCTATCATTATCTCCCCAACGGAAATAGGAATATGTAATACTTATAACCCTTATAGTTTCGTTTATAATATACTGTTGTAATGATAAGTCTTGAGTTTCAGTATTATCAATGTTTGCAATTATAATATTTATATTATTGGTATAATAGTCAGATAACAATTTTATAATACTTATAAAGTCAGCTTTTAATAATGCTTGTAGTATTTTAGATTGGTGACTATCAATATCATATTTATTTAAAACACCTAACCCTCTTGCAGGGTATTCTGCTAACTGATAACAAGCGGCTGATAATAAATATAATGGTAAATCATTTTTATTTATTTCGGGATGTGCAAGCCATTCTAAGACTTCTCCTGCACGTTTTAAAGCATTTTTAAATTTATTATTATCTCCTTCCCTTTGTATTTCTGCATATTCAATTAATAATAATGCTTTATTCAATTGAGACTCAAACATTTGGTCATTCCAAGATTTTAGTCCCTCTTTTTTGGCTTGTAATCTTGAATGATGTGCATATAGTTTTGCGAAATCTGAAGGAAATGATTCCCCTGCATATTCTTCAATAATTTTATTTGAAATTTCCAAAT
>CALUUU010000070.1 GCA_944324035.1 Candidatus Gastranaerophilales bacterium | reverse complement strand
TGGTAGAGCAAGGGACTGAAAATCCCTGTGTCCTTGGTTCGATTCCGAGACGCGGCATATTTTTTGTTCAAGCATTTTCATTTAAATACAGTGCGTGCCAAATTAATTTTTGGCTGCAAAACTATACTCAACCCCGTCAATATTTTTATTATAAACTCTTTGCCCGTTTTCATATTCAGTAAAACGGTATGTGTTTCCATTTGCAAAGTTTATGGAAATATTTCTTTTAGGCTCATTACCAATTTCAGATATTTTTGTATATTTTCCAGGTACCTCAGTTATTGATTTTGTAGAGAAAGTTTTTCCGTTAATTAGTACTCTGATTTTATCAAACCTGCGCAATAAATTTCCTTTCCAATCAGAAAATATCTTAGTCATTGTGGCAGTCCTTTTATCAAAGCAAAGCAATGCAACTGATTTTGTATACTGTTTTTGTATATATCCTTTTTTTAAATCGACCCCAAAAGTCATATTGCTTTTACCGCAGCCCTTCTCTTTCGAAGCCATAAGAACAAATTTATCTTTACTGACGGCTCTTTGTCGAATTTCACGCATACCGATTTCAGATAAATCCTTGTACATTTTATTTTTTAATCTGCCTGTTTCTGTGAAGTTGTTGAAAAGTTTTGTTGTTGCGCCTATAATTTTTGTGCTCATAATTGTACCTCCGTTATTATTAATTCCGTAAGGCAGAAATTTTGCGCAAATTTTACAAAATTTAACATTACCATAACTCATTATTATGATATTATAAGGTCATTAATTGTTTTCTAGGGTTCCGTGCTAATATTCAAGCAGCTGGTCCGAGAGAAAACTTGCAAGCATATAGCTTGTATACACGGAAGGACAAAAGCCTGGGAGATTTTTATCTCACAGGTATTTTTATATATATGTTAAAAAAGGAGAATATTATGGCATGGATTAATTTATTAATAGCCGGTATATTTGAAGTCGCATGGGCTGTTGGGTTAAAGATGTCACACGGATTTACAAATCTCTGGATGAGTATTTTTACGATTCTTGGGATGATTGCAAGCTTTTATTTTCTGGCTCTTGCGCTTAAAAATATTCCTCTTGGTACAGCATATGCGGTATGGACCGGTATAGGCACAATGGGAACTGTAATACTTGGTATTATATTATTTAAAGAGCCGGTTAGTGTCTTAAGGCTTGTGTGTATTATGCTTATACTCAGCGGAATTACCGGCTTAAAACTCTTATCCGCTTAATTCAAGAGATAATTTTAAAACTAGCAAAAAAAATATTTTATGAGGTTTATAGACTCTATCATGCAAATTTTTAATCATGCTATAAAAATAAATCAGGATAACAAATATAATAAACAGCCTTCATTCGGGTATAGATTACCTAAAACAATATTCACGGATATAAAAGATATTCCGCATTTAAAATGCGGCTGCTGCGGGAAGGATACTTTTCGTACGAGTGATATAACGAACCTGTTAAAAGGTTTTGAAGCCGGCTCAAAGCGTGCGCTTGAAAATGAAGCTTTGGCAAGATTTAGAGAAACAGAGGCCTTTGCCTTTTTAACCGAATTATCAAAAGCAAATCCTAAGGCAACAATAAGAACACTTCTGAATTCAAAAGATGCTGTAGAAAAATTTAAGGATTTACACGAAAGAACCCAGCTTGATATAAGGCATATGGCCTTGATATCTGAGGGTATAACCGTAAAAGCTCCGAGGGTAATTGCAAAACTTTCAAAATTTAAAGAATATTTCGGGGAAGATTTGCAGCTTGTATTTGAGCAGATGGAAAGGTATGCCGAAAAATATCCCCAAAACACATTTGCGGAGATATTTAACAAATCCGAAGTCAAAGATTTTCATATAGAACGTTACAATGCTTCAAAGCGTGAAAAATTAAGCAGGCAGATTGAGGTGTTTAAACAACTAAAAGAAATTGGAAACAAGCTTTCGCCTGCTGACAGAGCCAGATTACTAAAAACCAATTCCGATGCTATTAAATTGTTGAATTTGGGAATTTATGAACCGGACATAAAAAAAGCTCTGGTAGATGATTTATATCTGAATTTCTATAAGGATTGCTCTAACAGACGTATTAAAAAGAAACTTATGCAAACAGTTGCCGGATTTCCATATGATGTTATATCGCCGGTTGATTCGTTTATTGTAAAATCAGTCGATAAAAAGCGTACAGACAAAGATATTGTAATGAAGTTTCTGCGCGATATGCAGTCAACATTTGAACATGCCAAACCTCATAGTAAACAAGGCAGTGACGACTGGGAAAATGGCATTGTATTCTGCCAAAGATGCAACAGAAAGCGTGCAGATTTACCATATCCGTTCTTTTTGGGGTTTTTCCCGCAAATGAAAAAAAATATCCAGCAGCAGTGCAACAAGATAATGACATTTATCAGACACGGAAAACTTACAGGGCATGACTCTTATCCGTTTGATATCAAAAAGACCCTGCTTGAAGAAACTGATAACATAATAAAGCTAAATATAACAAAGTATTTGAAGTTTAAAGAACATCAGGCAGAGTTGAAACAAAAACGCGCAGAATCAGTTTTTGCAAACGATGACAAGTGGTATAATGAGATATCAAAAAGTTTAGCAGATATTGATGAGCGTATTGCGGAAGCTCTTAAAACAGTACGTCAGCTAAAAAAAACAAGACAAATGATAAGTAATTCGGTAAATGAAGCTGCTGCCAAAAGGGAAAAATCTGCGCTTACCTTGGAAGGGGCGGAAGTTATTTATAAAAATGCTTTAAGAAGTCTTATTGAAGACGGTAAAACAAACAAAAATATAAAATGCCGCAGAATTAAAAAGCGAAAAGATTAGAGCAATTTTTTTTCCGCTTTCTTTAAACTGAGCTTTTGAGGCTTAGTTTTCATGTATTTTTCGACATTTCGCCGGAATGTGCCAAAATGCATGTTTGTGCCAATATCAATAAATTCATCAAAATGTTTGCCGCTGAATAAGTATAAGATAGATTTATGCTTATCTTTTTTAACACCAAGTGTCATATATTTATCGGTTTTGTGAATTAATTCAGTGCGGAAAGTTTTAACAGAGTGAGGGTTCCCGGTAATTTTAATAAACTTTCCAAATGAAGGGGTATTATTGTAATAAGTATTATTATAAATTTTCATTTATGCTCCATAGTATTATAATTTGTATATAAAATAAAATACCTGAATAATAATTTTTGCTACTTTTTAAAGCGCATCTTTATCATCGTAGAGGTCAAAACTCTCATCATTAACTTCTCTTAAAAAGTTTGTCCAGCTGTTGTAGTATTCCGCAAGCGCGTAAGTGTAACCGACAATTATAGATTTATAAGATTGTTTCATAACAATCAGGGCTGTTAAATCAGTTTTACCGGATTCATAGCTTTTTATTGAATTTTCAATAAGTTTTTCAGAACTTGTCAGAATATTTTTTTCATAGCAGTTAAGATTATCTCTTGCCGTTAAAAATTTTGCATAAGCGGCATCCACGTCTTTTAGAGCCTTGTTAACAGTTGAGATATATTTAAGTTCTGTTTGCTGCAGTTCAAGCTGGGCGTTTTGGATTTCAGGCTTGAATGTGTAAAATATTGGTAAATTTACTATATTCGCCCCGGCAAAAGCACCGCTTTTAAATCTCTCGTCTGTTTGAGCTTTACTTTGATAAAGGTATCCGCCTGTAATTTCAATATCCGGGATTCTCTGGCGCGATACAACCTGCAGACGCCTTTTTGCAACATCTATCTGCTGCTTTGCTATTTTGATATCATATCTGTGTTCAAGTGCGTGTTCTTTTATTTCGTCGAAATCAGGCATTCCGTCTTCCGGACTTGGTGTTAAGAGCTCATCAAAGTTGTTTTCTTCCGCAAAAATTTTATCTCTTGTGTCATAATTTGACTCTTCGCCGGGGTTGATAACTTTATTAAAATTTACCAAAGCGTTTCTTGCGGAAATTTTTGCGGTATTAACCTGAGTTCGCAGTTGATTAAGAGCTATTTCAGCCTGCAGCTCATCAATTTCCGGGGCTTTACCGCTGTGAACTTTTTTCTTGACAATATTAAGGAGCTGCTCCTGGAGTTTTTCCTGCTGCTGCATGGTATCAAGGACAGATTTTTCTGCAACAAGGTTTATATATGCAACCCTTACATCCATTTTTAGATTAAACTTTGCAAATCTCAGATTTTCACTTTGAAGTTCAAGATTGGATTTTGCAAGATTTTTTCTTGCCCCTCTTTTTCCAATTTCAATAAGTTCTGTAAAACCAAGCTGCTGCGGCTCGCTTCTGCCTGCTGATCCTATATTATAAAACATGTTAAATTCAGGGTTTTGAAGCCGGTTTGCTGATTTTATCCGATTTTTTGCAATATCTATGTTCATTTTTTCCGACCGCAGGTCAATATTCTTTTCGACAGCTATGTCAAGCGCCTGCTGCAAATTTATCTGAACATTGTCTTCAATTGCAAAAGTAGGGGAAATGGAAAATATACATAAAAATAATGATAACAAAATCTTTTTCATAGTATATAATTTTATAACATTTTAAACGTAATGTCTACAAGTTATATTAAAAGGAGAATTTAATGGCAGACAGTTATCAAACTCTCAGGTGCCCGGCTTGCGGAAATGTTATGAAAAAGATTTTTATAACATCAATAGGAGTTAATATTGATATATGCTCAGACGGGTGCGGCGGCTTATATTTTGATGCGAAAGAACTTCAATTACTCCAAAAAGTATCAGGGGATGATATGGCTGAAATTAATTCATACCTGGAAGATAAACACTTTTCACCGGTAGATGAGCAGGCTGTCAGAATGTGTCCAAACTGTTCAACCAATATGGTTAAGACTAAAATCAACGGATTAAATGTACAAATTGATACTTGCTATACCTGCGGCGGTATTTTTTTGGACTACGGAGAAATCGGGGCAATTCGCTCCAGTTATATGCAAAGAATGCAAAAATCTTCTCCTGAAAGTTCATATGAATACAGACCCGCAAATGACACAAGTTATATAAAAGAATTATTTTCTGAAGCTCAACGCGAAGAGCGCAGATTTTCCTTTAACTACGGCAGAAGTTATTACAGGTGGTCAGACTGTATTGTAGATATACTTGGCTTTTTATTCAGGTATTAGAAATATTATACTCTGCCGTAAATATCATTATAGCGGATAATATCGTCTTCTGATATATAAGAACCCATTTGAACCTCAATAATTTTAAGCTCGGTATCATATGGATTTTGAAGTGAATGGATTGCTTTAAGAGGAATATCAATACTGCCGCCAGCCTCTACAATGTATTCTTTATCGTTTAAGATTATAAATGCCTTTCCTTCCAGGACAACCCAGTGTTCGGAGCGATAATTGTGTGATTGAATAGATAATTTTTGTTTCGGCAGCACACAGATAGTTTTTGTAAGGTAGCCTTCCCCGCTGTTCATACAAGTGTAATATCCCCAAGGACGGAAAACTGTTTTGTGCAGTTTTGTTGTGTTGCTTTCTTTCAATTTGTCATATAGTTTTTTAACATCTTGTGATTTATCACGTTTACAGGCCATAATTGCGTCTTCGGTTTCAACAAGAATTATGTCTTCCAGCCCTGATACCGCAACAAGTTCTTTTTGAGAGTATATGAAGGAATTTTTTACATCGTTAGTAACTACTTTGCCGGTTAATACATTGCCGTCAGCATCTTTTTCTTTTACATTATATAGTGACTGCCAGGAGCCCAAATCGTTCCAGTCAGATTTAAGCTTAATAAGTGCAATTTTTGAAGATTTTTCCATTATTGCGTAATCAATAGAAATTGATGGCATGTTTTCATAATTTGAGTATTCGATTTTAGTATTTTCAGAAAAATCTAAGTATTTCAGGTTCGCAAAAATGTCAGGTGCAAGGGATGCAAATTCCTCAAGCAGCACGGAAATTTTTGCCATAAATATTCCGCCGTTCCAATAATAATTTCCATCGGCAAGATAAGTCTTGGCAGTGTCATAGTCCGGTTTTTCAACAAATTTTTCAACCTTGTAGCCGCATTTTAAATTTTCGGATGTTTTTATATATCCGTAACCTGTTTCAGGATATGACGGCTTAATCCCGAAAGTAACAATATAACCTTCATCAGCAAGCAATTTTGCATCTTTTACTGTTTCAATAAACGCATTTGTATCCATAACCAGATGGTCAGAAGGAACAATTAGCACTATATCATCAGCTTTATCTCTTTGTTTGAAATATTCAAGTGAACAGGCAATTGCAGGCGCTGTATTTTTCCCGAGAGGTTCTGCTATAACAACATTTTTAGTGTCTATTTGGTTCAGTTGTAATTTTACATCCGGGAAATGTTTAATATTTGTTATAGAAAGGATATCTTCCGCATCAATTATTGAATTTAAGCGTTTGAAAGTACTCTGCAGCAGGCTTGTATTTCCGTCAAGACTGAGCAGCTGCTTAGGGTACATATCCCTTGAAAGAGGCCATAATCTGCTTCCTGAACCTCCGGCTAAAATTATTCCTTTCATATCCTCTCCTTGTCGCTAATATGCTTTATATTATATCAAATAATAATGTGGTTTACAAATTTTCAAAAAATTTGTATAATTTCTTTATGTATAGCGATGGCGAAAAAGTTTTTATAGAAGATGATGATCTCTGTCTGACATGCGAAAATTATGTAAAAGAGTTTGACTGTCCGCTTTTAAGTGCACTTGTGCAAGGTGATGTTTTTTTAGAAGACAGCCTTGTTGTAACAAGGTGCGGGTTTTATAAAGAATTTAAACGTGTGCTTCATATTGTGAGGAATAATAAGAAAAATGAGAATAATAACACTAATTAACGGTGATGGTATAGGGCCTGAAATTTCAGAAGCTGTTGTAAAAATTATAGATGCAAGCGGTCTAAAAATAGATTGGGATGTCCAAGCTGCGGGTGAAGATGTAATCCCTTCAGAAGGAACTCCGATTCCTGAGCGGGTTCTGAAATCAATTCAAAAGAATAAAGTTGCCCTGAAAGCTCCTGTAACAACTCCGATAGGCAAAGGTTTCCGCTCCGTAAATGTTCAATTAAGAAAAGAACTTGATTTATTTGCCAATATCAGGCCTTGTAAAAATCTTCCGGCGGTTAAAACAAGATTTGACAATGTTGATATTGTTGTTGTTCGTGAAAATACAGAGGATTTATATGCGGGTATTGAGCGGAAAGTCAATGATGATACCGCAGAAAGTATCAAACTTATAACAAGGCAAGCCAGTGAAAGAATTTGCCGATTTGCTTTTGATTATGCTGTTAAAAATAGCAGAAATGAAGTCTGCGTTGTGACTAAGGCTAATATTATGAAACTTTCAGACGGACTTTTCTTGGATTCATATAGAACTGTTGCAAAAGATTATCCTGACATAAAGAAAAAAGAAATTCTTGTTGATAATTTGTGCATGCAGCTGGTACAGCATCCGGAGATATTTGATGTGCTTGTTCTGCCAAATCTATACGGTGATATCGTATCAGATTTAACAGCCGGGTTAATCGGCGGTCTTGGGGTTGCACAGGGTGCAAATATTGGTGCCGGCTATGCAGTTTTTGAACCTGTCCATGGCTCAGCACCGGATATTAAAGGACAAAACAAAGCAAATCCGACGGCACTGCTGCTTTCTGCAGTTGAAATGCTTAAGTACATCAATGAATTCGAATGCGCAAAGCGAATTGAAGATGCTTTATTCAAAACCCTAAAATCCGGCGTCTGTACGGCAGATTTAGGCGGAAATGCTTCTACAAGCGAATTTACAGATAGTATTATAAATAAACTTTAATCAATAAGCCCAAGATCTCTAAGTAATTTTTGATTATTTGATAAATTTGACAACTGTTCTTTATCCAACGGATCTTTAACTCCGCTTTTTAAAAGTTCACTTACACGGTCATTATGTGAGAGATTTTCCGGGTCGGACAAAACAAGTTTTGTAAAGTTTTTTATATCAGTTTGCTTCTCATATAGTTTTAGGGCATGCTTAGAAAGGCTGTCCAAAAATTCATTCTTTGACAGATCAAAATCAACATCAATAGGCTTTATCATTCCTTGATTGGAAGCTTTTTTAGCATTGTTGTTAAGTTTTTTTGAAAGCTCTTTAAATATCTTCATACACATTCCCTATATCTATTATATACTTAGTAGTTAAATTTTTCAACTTTGTAAACGGGCAGTATTTCGGCTGTATAATATTCTTGATTAAAAGTTATATTTATCTTATAATAGTGTCGCATATGATAAATAAGAAAGAGGTCTTGAATGCTTGATATTAAACTGATTAGAGAAAATCCTGAAAAAATTAATGAACTTTTGAAACGCAGAAATCCTGAATTATCAATAGATGAAGTTATTAAGATTGATGAAGAAAGACGTAAAGTTCAGGCGCAAGCTGACGATTTGCGTGCCAAAAGAAAAAAAGATTCTCAGTCAATCGGTGAGCTGAAAAAGAAGGGTGAAAATACTGATGCTGTTCAGGCAGAGGTTAAAAAACTCGGTGACGAAATTAAGGTGCTTGAAGACCGCCAAACTGAACTTGATAACAAGCAAAAAGACCTTTTGCTGCATATCCCGAATATTCCTGATGAAACCACTCCGATAGGAACGTCTGAAGACGATAATAAGGAAGTTTACAAGTGGGGTGAACCCAGAAAATTTGATTTTGAATTTAAACCTCACTGGGACTTGTGTGAAGAAAAGGGTTTAGTAGATTTTGAACGCGGAGTTAAAATCTCTCAAAGCCGTTTCATTTTGTATCGCGGCTTAGGTGCGAAACTCGAACGTGCGATAATTAACTTTTTCTTAGATTATCATACACAAAATCAAGGTTATGAAGAGGTATTGCCGCCGTTTATGGCAAATGCTGCTACCATGACAGGTACAGGCCAGCTTCCTAAGTTCAAAGAAGACATGTACAAGTGTGTAGATGAGGACTTATACCTGATTCCAACCGCAGAGGTTCCTGTTACAAACATTTATGCAAACGAAATATTATCAGAAGATGATCTGCCTAAGTATATGACGGCATACACACCGTGTTTCAGACGTGAATCAGGTTCTGCAGGCCGTGATACAAGAGGGCTTATAAGAGTTCACCAATTCAATAAAGTCGAGCTTGTAAAACTTTGTACACCTGAAACAAGTCCCGAAGAACATGAAAAGTTGACTGAAGATGCAGAAAAAATGCTTCAATTACTTGAACTTCCTTATAGAAGAGAAGCTCTTTGCACGGCGGATATCGGGTTTTCTGCAAATAAATGCTGGGATTTAGAGGTATGGATGCCTTCTTACGGCGCATATAAAGAAATTTCAAGCTGTTCTAACTTCGGTGATTATCAGGCAAGACGTGCAAATATTCGGTATCGTTCAAAAGAAACCGGCAAAACTCAATTTGTACATACTATTAATGGTTCCGGTCTGGCTGTCGGCCGTACTTTTGCCGCTATTGTTGAAAATTATCAGCAGGAAGACGGTACAATTATAATTCCGGAAGTGTTAAGAAAATATACCGGATTTGACAAAATTTAAGGAGCTGAATGAAAACAAGTATCTCTGATTCATTAAAGGAAATACTTAAAGAACCGTTTACATACCGCGACAGCGCAATACATCGAGGCTGGAATGTTTTTTGCCGTGCAGCGCTTGCATGCAGGTATGTTTATATGAGAATACCGTTTATACTAAAACTCATCCTTGGGGCTCCGCTTTTCTTTTTTAGCTGGATGGTATATCTTTCATATTTTTTCTTTGTAATATGGTCAGTGATTCTTAATGTTAAATTCAGGTATAACTATTCTGAAAAGACATTTACAATAGCGGAATATTTTAAGATATACCTGTTTAAAAATGTGCTTTTTATTTCTGTTGCACTGTTTATGTATCAGTATTATTTTTATAAGTGGGGATGGTTATGTTTTATATACTCGCTGCCTATGCTCTTAATCTCCATTGCATATGTACTACCGATATTTGACAAAAGAATCTATAAATGAGGATGATTATGGTTGTTGATAACTTTGAAAAAGAAAAAAATTTAGACAGATTTTTGTTTAATATGCCGCTTGTATGCGGAATTATTTTGTTTGCCGGACTTTTGATTTACGGAATATGCAATGTTTTAAAGATTACTGCGGATAATATACCTTTTTCAATTGCTGTGAATACACTGACTT
>CALUUU010000069.1 GCA_944324035.1 Candidatus Gastranaerophilales bacterium | reverse complement strand
TGTGTTGAGTTTAACAATGTTGGCATAGTCATTGCTGCTACAACACCAATAATACCTAATGTAATCAATACTTCTGCGAGGGTAAATGCATTTTTACCGCTGCCTGCAAAGTTAGCTACGTGCGTAGCACCTTCTGCCAAAGTAAATCCGAAACGTTTTGTCATAATCTTTACCTTTCTTTCTTAATAGTTATTACGAAACTTATGAATATATTATGCCCGTTTTCTAATTCTTTATAACTATATGTAAAGAAAAGTTAATACTTTAGAATTAGTTATTCTTACGATTTTCTTCTTCTTTTATAATATTACAAAGCCCTTCAAGCCGCTTATCTTCCATTGCGTTTATTAATTCTTCAATATTTTTTATTTTATTTAAGGCAAAACCGGTTTCAGCCAAAAGCACACACTCATTGCAAAGTCTGTAGCCGCTATATTCTATTGAGCCTGCAAGCATTTTTTCCTGCCCGCAGCAGTCGCAACCAAATGTTTCAAACTCTGAATCAGGATTATCAGCAATATCATCCAGTTTCATTTGCTCAACAACCTGTTGCATTTCTTCAATAATTTCTTCTTTTGATTTCATTTTGATATCCTTATCTAATCATCTCTGCCATTTTTCTGACAGCTTCAGGCAGGCCCGTGAATACTGCTCTTGAAATAATGCTGTGTCCGATATTGAGTTCATACAAGCCGTGTATTTCGTGCATTCTGTGAACATTTTCGTAATTTAATCCATGCCCCGCGTTGACTCTTAACCCTAACTTCTGAGCTAATTCTGAAGCATTTTTTAATTTTTGAAACTCAGTTTCCTCATTTGAAGTACCATACGCTTCGGAATAGGAGCCGGTATGCATTTCGATAAACTGTGCGCCTGTTTTTGCAGAAGCTTCTACCTGATTTTTCTCAGGATCTATAAAAAGACTTACAACAATTCCTGACTCTAAAAGCGGGCGAATAAATTCTGTTACCTTTTTAAGCTGCCCTGCAACATCCAAGCCGCCTTCAGTTGTTACTTCCTGTCTTTTTTCCGGAACAAGACATATCGAATGAGGCTTTATCTCCAGTGCAATCTTTTGGATATCATCAGCCATTGCCATTTCCAAATTTAACTTTGTTGAAATAGTGTTTATTAATGTTCTGACATCTTCATCTTTTATATGCCTGCGGTCTTCTCTTAAATGTGTTGTAATTGATGTGGCGCCGTTTTGTTCGCATATATATGCCGCTTGAATAACATCAGGTTCTTTACCTCCGCGCGCATTCCTTAAAGTAGCAACATGATCTATATTTACACCTAGTAACATATTAAAATTTCTCCTTATTTATCTTCAAGAGTGCTGTATATGACGGTAATATTGTAACAGGCTCTTCCTTATTTTTACCCGAACAAGCAAGTTCAATAGCTTTTTTAATAGAAGGTTCAACCACTATCCTATCTTGAGGCAGCCCCGCATATTTCAACCGCGTAGCCATATCATTTGCTCTGACACCAGATGTTATAACCAGTTTTTGAGCTCCTTTGAGCTGCTCAAAATCGCTGTCCCATAACCACGAAATATCTCTTCCGTCTGCGTAGTTATCATTAATTGCAACTACAATATTTGAATTTAAATCAACTGTTTTTAAGACCTCGCTGGCACCGGTAGGATTTTTTATAAGCTGAATAAGCGCAGGATGCCCGTTTATAATTCTTTTTTCAGTTCTGCCAAATATAGACTTATATGAATCAAGCGCCTTTTGGATAACATCTTCAGAAATTTCGTTTGCAAGCCCGAAAGAAATTGCGGCAATCACATTGTAGGCATTATACAAGCCTACCAGGCGTGTTGTAAAATTATATATTGAACCGTTATGAGTTACTTGCAATACAGAATGGTCTTTATAAACCTTAACATCAGCGCTATAAGTACATTTTGGACGTTTAAATCCGCAAGTACATTCATAATGACCTTGCTGCGCAAAAAATTGCTTTGAGTATTTTAAAGGTTTACCGCATATACAATTATACACCTCAGCCGGGGCACCGGAACCTTCATGCTCACACTCAAATGACACATTTTCAAACCCGTAAAAAATTACATTTCCACGGTTATAACCAAAATTTGTAACAAGCGGGTCATCAGCATTTAAAATTAAAGTTAGTTCAGTATTTTTGTCTATTGCTTTTTGAATTAATGCTGCAGTAGTTGAGAGTTCACCGTATCTGTCAAGCTGATCCCTGAATAAGTTTGTAACAACTAAATAATCAGACTTCATATAATCGTATAGCTTGTTTAAATAAGCTTCGTCCGACTCAATTACAGAAAAATCAAATTTCTTAAACGGGCTAATATTAAGCGCAAAAACATTTGCAACACCTGTCAGCATATTAGCACCTTTAAGATTATGAATTACAGATTTGCCGCTTACTTCAAGAATGTGAGAAATAAGCCCTGAGGTAGTTGTTTTCCCATTCGTTCCTGTAACAGTTATGCTCTTTTCCTTAATAAATCTGCCACAATTTTCTAAAAATTCAGGGTAAAATTTCAACACTGTCTTTCCTGCAAATGAGGTTCCCGATGAATTTGAAAACAATTTTATCCCAAGATATGCAGCCTTAGCGATTGCTAACGCCAGATAGAATTTTATAAATTTATACATAAATAGTCCTTTAGACGTATTTTTTTCTCATGCGACTTAACTTATAATCAAATTATAATACAAAGTTTGAGAAAATAAAATGTATCTATTTATTGCAATAATTTTTATAGCAGAACTAATAGTTGCGGGATTTATCCTATATTGGATAATTAAAGCCGATAAATATGTAAAATCGTTAGATATCAAAGTCGCAAAATTTTCGCCAAAACTAATTGAGAGTATTCAGAACACAAGATATGCAGTTTGTTCTATTCAGACAGCCATAGATAAAATTCTTGCATTTATAAAACGTAAAAAAATTGAATTTTGGCGCAGGGTAGTCAATCTTATTGTGATATACCTTATATTAAATATTTTAAAAACTAAATTTAAAAAAGCTGCCACATATTGCGAATATGCAGTATTCCTAAAAGACTGCTGGGACAGCATTCCGGGCTAAAATGCTTGTCAAATTTATAAAATATGTTATAATTAATACACATAAATGAAAGGTAAGGTTACTATGAGCAAAAATAAAACATTGGCATTTGGGCTTGGCTTAATCGCCGGTGTGGTCGGCGGTATTATCGCAGGCGTACTTTATGCCCCAAAACCAGGCGAAGAATCAAGACGCCAATTAAAAGATGCAGCTTGTGAATTATATGAAAAAAATTCTCCGGCTATAAAAGAAGCTAAAAAACAGGCGCTTGAATCTGTTGATTTGGCTAAATATAAGCTGGAAAGGCAATTTAGAAAATTAAATAACATGATAAAATCAAATAAGCTTCAAAAAGCTAAAAAACTCGAAGAAGCAGATGATGATTTTGAATATTAATTTGTAAAGGATATTGTTATGGATTTTTCTCAAGTTGCATTAAATCAAGGTTTAACATTTCTGGCCTGGGTATCCGGAATTATTCTGCTGGTAGTTGCAGGATTTCTTATAAAGCTGCTGATAGATTTATCAGCACTGGTTAAAAATGTTAATCAGACATCTATACTTTTGAATACGGAATTAAAACCAACATTAAATGAATTGAATGAAACTTTGCATTCAATAAATTCAATTGTTAAAAATACCGACCAAAATATGGATAGTTTTAAAGGCGCGGTAGAACGCACTTTAGGCAAAACAAAAGCTGTAACCGGAACATTATTTTCAGGTCTTGTAAAAGGGTTTCAGGTTGCTTGGAAAATGTTTGCCAAAAAGTAGTAACCGGTTTCGGGATTGAGTCCGGGTTACGTTATTGTTATCATTACTGAAAAGAAAAGGAGTGAATATTATGTCAGCAACAAAATTTTTAGCAGGTTTTATAGTAGGCGGTGCTATCGGAGCAATTGCAGGGATTTTACTTGCACCAAAATCAGGTGAAGAAACACGAGCAATGCTTGCAGATTCAGCAAAAGACGCCGCAAGACGCGCAGATGAAACAGTAAAAGAAATTCAGTCAAAAGCTGATGATGTAGTATCTGATATGCAGAAAAAAGGAGAAGAAATCAGAGAAAAATTACAAAAGCTTCTTGATAAAAAAACAGAAGAACCTGCTTCTTAAAATAATTGTATAAATATCACAAAAAGCTCCTCTAAAAATTCAGAGGAGCTTTTTGTATGCGGCTTTTCAGCCATAATTAAAGAACCCGAAAGTACCTGACAAGTCCCCCCAAAAAAGGCAAAAAAAAGCCCCTTCCTGGGAAGAGACTTTGGAATAAACTTTTGATTCATTCCTCAAATAGTGTGAAGTGTAGTGTGTGCTTAAATTCTTGTTTTGATTCCTCAAATTTAAGCTTTCCTCGTGTTACATGTATATAAAAACTCTTTTATATATAAAATTGCTATATTTAATCTATTAATTTTATATTTGTTACAAATCTTAATCTTTTTTCTTAAACACTATTGGAAAAAAGGGAAAAAGGTATTAAGATGGTAGTATAGTTATTAGATTGGTTTGTTAAGGAGGCATATGAAGATATTAATTTCCAATGACGACGGGATAGCAGCAAACGGGATAAGAGTTTTGACAAAAGCACTGGCAAATGACCATGATGTATATGTTATTGCCCCGGACAGAGAACGCAGTGCCGCAGGACATTCTTTGACACTGCATACTCCATTAAGAGTTGAAGAATTAGAAACAATAAGCGGAGCAAAAAGGACTTGGGTAACAACCGGAACTCCTGGGGATTGCGTAAAAATCGGAATAAATGCAATTTTAACACAGGATGAAATGCCGGATATGGTAATATCAGGAATAAACCATGGCCCGAATTTAGGGGCAGATATCCTTTATTCAGGAACAGTCAGCTGCGCAATGGAAGGAGCAATGTTAGGGATTCCAAGCATTGCAGTTTCTTTGGCAAGTATGCAGAGTGACTATGATGACTTTATATATACAGGAAAGTTTGTAAATGCTCTGCTTCATAAGCTAAAAGATTTTCAGTTCCCTGCAAAGACCATTTTGAATGTGAACGTTCCGGCATTAGAAGCTGATGATATTGCGGGAATTGCGATAACAGAGCTTGGAAGGAAAATGTTTACTGATAACTATGAAAAACGTGTAGACCCGCGCGGGAAAGTTTACTACTGGATGGCCGGAGAACTCATATCAGAACCTGAAGGCGCAAACACAGATATCGCCGCAGTAAGAGATAATAAAATTTCAATAACACCTGTTACATATGAAATGACCAGAAAAGGCATAATGTCTGATTTAAACAGTGTTTTATGCCAGGAAGATGTATGTAACTGGATTTAGGCTTTACTAAAAAAAATGTTTATGTTATGCTGAACGCAGCCGGTGAATATTCCGGTTGCTTTCAAAATTTAATAACATGTCGATGTGGCACTCTGCCGCAGCAAAATGATTGAGTATCGTTTTGCAAGAGGGTTGACCTTGAGTCAACATCCGGCGCATCGACAACGACAACAAAATTTGAAAACTGAATATTATGACATTTGTCGATGTGGCACTCTGCCGCAGGAAAATGATTGAGTATCGTTTTCCGAGAGGGTTGACCTTGAGTCAACATCCGGCACATCGACAACGACAACAAAATTTAAAAACTGAATATTATGACATTTGTCGATGTGGCGGAATGGTAGACGTGCACGTTTGAGGGGCGTGTGGAGTAATCCGTGGGGGTTCAAGTCCCCCCATCGACATTTAACTTTTTAGAGCCTTTATGAATAGGCTCTATTTTAGTATTCAAGCCTTTTTTACGGGTTCCAATCACTGCAATATTGCTTAAATCTAACCGATTATTTTCAAGAGCCTGTTTTGCACTGCCTGAGCGAGTTTTAAGGGTTCCAGTCAAGGTTTCAATGTCTGCTGAAAATTCTTGTTTTTTAGCAAGTTTTAATTGCCTCAAATGTTCAAATACAGGTCTAATTTCACTGTTAATTTGTTAGTATCTTCATCATAAGTAATGCTTTCCGTAATAGTATTTAATATCAAACGTTTTTCATACAAATATTCCAGCCAAATAAATTAATGGTTAACTTTGTGGTATGATATTGATAAGGATAAATACATGTATAATAATCGTTTTAAAGAAAATAATGAATATAGAATAAAAATCAACGAGCATAGACCACTATCTGAAGATGCTTTAAGACAAATTAAAGAATATTATAAAATTGGTTTAACATACGCATCTAATGCCATTGAAGGGAATACCCTTAATCTGGCTGAAACAAAAGTAGTGCTTGAAGACGGTATAACAATTGGCGGTAAATCATTGAAAGACCATTATGAAGCAGTAGGACACGCAAAAGCATTTGATAAAATTATAGAATTATCGCAAAAGGCTATTTTCACTGAAGATGATATAAAAATATTACATAAACTTTTTTATAACCAAATTGACGAATTGAACGCTGGAAAATATAGAAGCAGTCAAGTTATTATCACAGGTTCAGATGTAGAATTGCCAAAACCTGAAGAACTTAATGCAAAAATGGCTGAATTTGTTAATTCATTACCTCATCTGAAAGAAACATTGCATCCTGTTGAATATGCTGCAATGGTTCATATTACCTTCGTAAATATACATCCGTTTTTAGATGGGAATGGAAGAGTTGCAAGATTGCTTATGAATTTAGCTTTGTTACAAAGCGGATATAATATTGTTGTAATTCCGCCGGTAGTTAGAGGTGATTATATTTCAGCATTGCAAGAGTCAAATAAGGGGAATTACGTTCCTTTTGTAAACTTTATATCTGAAATGGTATTGGAATCGCAAAAAGAATATCTGAAAATTATTAGCAGATTTTAATCTATAAAAATTTAGGTGTTTTTTGTGGAAAATCACCTTTGAAAATGTTTGATTTTACATTTAAAGAATTTGTCCACGAAAAAAAAACTTTGTAATTATTGATATTCCTAGGCTTTTCATATTGTTGAATCCACTAACTTTTTCATGACTGTCTTAAAGTTCGATAATAACAAGACTTTTGAATATTTTAGGGATATTCCTATACAATTATACATATATTTGCACATTAAAGTAAAAGCTCTATACAAAATTTCGAGTAGAGCTTTTACTTTATGAAATATGTTTTAGAATTTTGTACCTAATTGTTGAATCAATGGATAAATGTGCTTCATTAACTCATTTTCAATAATTTGTTTGTTATTTACTTTAGGTACTGTTATTGTTACTTGTTGCATTAGTCCATCCTTTTTCATGACTTCGTCGCCCTTTTTACTAACAATACCAATTATAATTTCATATTGTTGTTTTAATACCGAATCTTTAATCTCTTCTGATTTTAAACTAATTTTATACATTGCTTTAATAGATAAGTTTGCATCATTTTCAGGTATGGTAATTTTATCCTTAAAGCCCAATGTATTTAATTCATTAATTTGACTTTGGAAATCTATTGGATGCATAGCAATTGGTGCTTTTGTACTTGATGCCAAGGCTCCGAACGCAATCCTCTCAAAAGAAGGTAATTTAATTTCGTTTCCATCAATTTCAACTTTATCTGGATTGTAATTAAACATATTAGCTTTATTAGCACTTCTAGTCATGGCTGTCATTTGAACAATATCACGTTTGCTTGGATAATCTACTCCATCTATATAAGGTTTGCTCATTTTACATTCAGCAATACCAGCATCAGTAATAATAACCCTATAATCCCACGTAGGTACTAATATTTCCTGTCCTGATTTTTCTGTTTTTATTTTTTTAAAGACAGTCAAGACATTACCTTCTTTGAGAAATCCATTAGGGTCGGCTAACTTAAGATATTGATTATCAACTTTTTGTATTTTGAATTTTATATCTTTAAACTGAATGTCCTTCTGCATTGCAGTTGCTAATTTACCTAGTAAATTTTTTGCAATTATTTCAGTATTTGCTTCATCATTAAAACGAATATTTCCAACAACTTTATTAACCATTTCATCATCTGAACAATGCGAATATACAACTCGTCCTGCTTTATCAAAAATTACACCACATGCGAGCATAGAATATTTATCAACGTTGAAATAATCCTTCTTTGATTTATATTGAGCATAAGCTGGGGGAGTAATATACAATTTCAAGAAATAATCTGGCATCGTTCTGTTATATACATTGCGACTTTTGAATCCCATATTTAGAGATACCAATGCTGTTTGCATATCATAATATGTTTTATCTGTTGTCATTAAAGAGAATTCTGCATTATTACCCAAAGCTGTTGCAAATAAATTATATAATTTTTCATTATCAAAATCGTTAATAAATAATATTTTTGGCTTTTTTAATTGAGTAATATTACTGTTAGCAAATTTGCTAAAATTACTATCTATAGAAGGTTTACCCAAAACTTTTTCAGCTACAGAATAATTTAAATCAGAATAAATAACAGAAATTTGATTAACATTTTCATCTGTCAATAAATCACCTTTTGCTATTCCACTTTCAAGTCCTTTATTTAAAATATAAAGTTGTCTATATGTATCAGTTATTTTAGCTGTAATATCAAAAGGTTTAAAATCTATGCTTGCCTGTTTAATAACTTCCTCTAAAGTCTGCTCATAATTTTGTTTGTTTAAATTAAGTATCTTTTCTTCTCTATTAGCTATATCAGATTTTATTGTAGTCTCATACTTGAAATAATTTGTAACAGGATATGTGTAGAGAGTTTCTCCTGTCGCCATATTAACAAAATTTATACTCATTGTTAAAGGTAAGTATATATCTAGCAGATTTTCTGATTTTTTTACTGGATATATAGATGCTCTTGGTACATGTACATAACTTGCAAATGTTTTATATTTCGTCTTATCTGAAATTTCTTTATTTGTATTCGGGAAATATTTGTCAAATGCCACCAAAAAATCATTAACAAGTTCTTTTCTATGTGTATTTAGCGTTTTCTGAAAAACCGAATTATTAACATTTTTACTTGTAAATACTGCTGGTATTGGATATACATTAAGTTCACTAGCAAATGAAGCAATAGCTGTATTGATTACAGCTATTGCTAATAATATGATTTTTTTCATAGGTTAGAAACTCCTTTTTGAGATATTGGTGAGAAAATTATTTGATTACCATTAATTTTATAATCATAATTTTGGAATTTATTTGAAAGATTTGATTCATAAAGTTTCATAAATATAGCGTCAGCTATACCTTCTTGCCCAGAATAATTTACTGTAAATTCTGTTTGTGTAGAATCAGATGTTCTTAAACTAACATTTTTTATGCCATCTACATTTTGTATAGACTTATTTATAGAAATGCGTTCAACTGGTAAGAAATTTCCTTTTATCTGTACGACATATTCAGAACCATACATCATACGTCTTTTCCAATAGTCTTGAATTTTCTTTGAAAGAACTTCTCCCAGTTCATTACCTATTTTTCTTGCTACAGCACTTCTTGCCTGATCAGCAGAATTACCAGAAGCGGTTTCGGTAAATGTTCCAGAAGCAATAACTTCTCCATCAACCGTAGAATATACCTTAACAAAGACATTACCATCACAAGTATTTCTACCAGTGTTTTCATTTTTTCCATTATCTGTGATATAAGAAACTCCAATTGCAAAGAAGTCAGCTTTTGCATCTTTTCTTGCAGCCTCAACATATTTAGCCAGTTCAGCAGAATTTGCTAATTTATCAGATGAAATTGATTGACCTTTAAAATATTTACTTTTAAATATATCATTATCTAATGCTCTTATATCATAAGTTACAAATGCTTCTTGTAACGCGGGTTGTGTAAAATTTAAATTTTCAGCTTTTGGAGACATAACATCATATTCTTTGATATTCTGAAAGAATTCGTTTTCTTTTTTTGTATAATCGACAAAATGTCCATAAGAAGACTTTGCTCCTGCTGATGATGCATAATTGTAACTGTTCTTGTTTGAACCACTTGCCTTATAGCTATTATTATGGCTACCACTAGCAGAACCAGAATACCCCGCAGCACCATAAGCACTAGAATAGCCACCAGAAGCATTTTCTCTATAATTACCTTTACTCTTGGCATTAACATTGTATGTATTGGAATTACTTCCACTTCCTTTTGAATTTGAATATTTACTAGCAGAAGCCTTTTCTGTATCTTTTAACTTT
>CALUUU010000068.1 GCA_944324035.1 Candidatus Gastranaerophilales bacterium | reverse complement strand
TGAAAGATGTAAAACTTGTGGCGCTTGATATGGGAGCTCTTGTTGCTGGTGCAAAATTCAGAGGTGAATTTGAAGAACGTTTGAAGGCAGTTCTTAAAGAAGTTGAAAATTCAAACGGTGCAATTGTTATGTTTATAGATGAACTTCATACAGTTGTCGGCGCCGGAGCTACAGAAGGCTCTATGGATGCAGGCAACCTCTTAAAACCAATGCTTGCAAGGGGTGTTTTAAGAACTATAGGCGCAACCACAATTAATGAATATCGTAAATATATAGAAAAAGATCCGGCTCTGGAAAGACGTTTCCAGCCTGTGTTTGTTGAAGAACCTTCAGTTGAAGATACTATAAGCATCCTTAGAGGGTTGAAAGAAAAATATGAAGTTCACCACGGAATCCGTATTTTAGACAGTGCTCTTATTGCGGCGGCAAAGCTTTCTGACAGATATATAACTGACAGATTTCTTCCGGATAAAGCAATAGACCTTATAGATGAAGCAGCTTCAGCATTACGTATTGAAATAGATTCTATGCCGGAAGAAATTGATACTCTGTTACGTCAGAAAATTCAGCTTGAAATCGAGCGTGAAGCCTTGAAAAAAGAAACTTCAGAAGAATCCCAGGCGAAAATTGAAGATTTAACAAAACAAATCAATGATTATGAAAGTAAAATAGCCGTATTAAAAGAGCAGTGGGAAAAAGAAAAAGCTTCTATCACAGGTGAAGCAGGTATAAAAGAAGAAATCCAAAGGGTTCAGGCAAAAATTGAAGAGGCTGAACGTAATACAGATCTTCAAACGGCGGCTGAATTGAAATACGGAAAACTTCTTGAACTTCAAAAACAGTTAAAAGCTGTTCAATCACAGGAAAAAACTTCCAACAGACTTTTGAAAGAAGAAATTGATGATGAAGATATTGCAAATGTTGTAAGCAAGTGGACAGGTATTCCTGTTTCAAAACTTGTGGAAAGCGAAAAGCAAAAGCTTATAAATATGGAAGATATTCTTCATAAACGTCTTGTCGGACAGGATGAGGCTGTTGAAACAGTTTCCGATGCAATAAGACGTGCACGTTCAGGCTTGAAAGATCCGAAACGTCCTATTGGTACATTTTTATTCCTTGGACCAACCGGTGTTGGTAAAACCGAACTTGCAAAATCTCTTGCAGAATTTATGTTTAACGATGAAGATGCGCTTATCCGTATTGATATGTCAGAATATATGGAAAAACATAACGTATCAAGGCTTGTCGGGGCTCCTCCGGGATATGTCGGTTATGATGAAGGCGGTCAGTTGACAGAAGCTGTCAGAAGAAAACCGTATTCAGTTGTACTTTTCGATGAAATTGAAAAGGCTCATCCGGATGTATTCAATATAATGCTCCAAATCTTTGATGACGGCAGGTTAACTGATTCTAAAGGAAGAACCGTAGATTTCAAAAATACTCTGATAATTATGACTTCTAATATAGGAAGCGATATTATTCTTGAGGATTCTCTAAAATCTATAGGCTCTGAAGCCGATTTTGAAGCTACAAAAGAAAAGGTTCTTGAAATTCTAAGAAGCAGGTTTAAACCTGAATTCCTGAACAGAATTGATGAAACAATATTCTTCAGGGCTTTGACTCTGCCGCAATTGTCAAAGATTGTTGATATTCAGGCAGATTACCTGAGAAGACTTTTGAAAGACCAAGAAATAGAACTTGAAATTACTGATGAGGCGAAAGAACTTCTTGCAACACGCGGCTTTAATCCTGTATATGGCGCAAGACCTTTGAAAAGGGTAATCAGGCAGATGGTTGAAAATCCTCTTTCAAAAGAATTGTTGTCCGGTAAATTTATGCGAGGTGATAAACTCGTTATAGATGTCCAGGATGATGAAATAGTGTTTAAAAAAGCCTGATGTATGAACCCGGGATGTTAACAGACTCCCGGGTTTTATTAATATAACGCATTGCAGGCATTAAGGTTGTAATAAAAAATATCGTGTCCAAACGTATTTGGTTTGCTGATTGAATTCACGTCTATAATAGCTGCTGCACATTGGGTTTTTGATTTGTTATTAGGTATAGTTATGTTAGGTATTCCTTGAAAATAGCTGTTGACTGAGCCGTCTTCACAATCAGGGTTATATGTAATGAGCATAGATGTGCCATTTTTAAGTACAATGCCCATTGTGTCAAAAATATTAAATCCCATCATCATCGGAATATCAGCTATGTTGCTGTCGCCAAGCAGACCGGCAACTTCCGAGTTTTCAGGCGGAGGGTTCATTGCTTTGTTTGCTCTTGCCAGAATGCTGCTTGAACACATATCAAAATCAGAATTGAATCTATAGTTATTTGGACCAAGAATTATCTCCTGCGGAAAACACTCTGATAATTCGCTATTTTTGCAAACTTTAATTACAGCTAAATGTTTTTGTAATTCTTTTACAAAATCTTCTGTGCCCTGTATATTGTCAAGTTCCTCACTGGCGTATATTTTATCAACAGCCTGTGCAAATTTTGAAGATTCGGTTTTGTATTTTGTATAATTTACTTTATCTTGGTATGACGCTATGAGCTGCGGCAATGTCATTGCCGCAATAATCCCTATAATAAAAATTGTAACCAAAACTTCTGTTAAGGTAAATGCTTTATTATAATTTATACCCATATATCCTCTTAGATATCCTTTTTGTTACTTATAGTATAACCTATCGGGGTAATTTTTTAATCATTCTTAAGAATTAATTTTAATTTTGTGTTAGTATTTCAGTATGGATAATATAAATGAAACAAAACCCCAAATTTGGCTAAATACAGCTCATTTTGTAAATGATATTTATACCGGGATGTTAAACCCGATTATGCCGTTTGTTGCTATGAAATTAGGTATAACAATGGCGGTTGCAACTATTGTTTTGAGTCTGTCGCATATATGTGCTTCTCTTTTGCAGCCGATATTCGGTTTTTTTGCTGATAATATGAGAAAAAGAGTGTTTGTGTTTTGGGGATTACTTTCAACTGCTTTGTTTATTTCCCTTGCTCCAAGTGTATCTGCATTGCTCCCATTGATTGCCTTTGTAATACTCGGGAGTCTTGGGTCAAGTCTTTTCCACCCGCAGGCATTGGGATTTGTTGTAAAATTTTCAAGTCCCGGCAATGTTTCTAAATATATGGGAATTTTTATGGGGTGCGGAACATTAGGGTTTGCTCTGGGGCCTATTGTGTCATCAGGTATTACGCAATTTCTGGGGCTGGAAAAAATGCCTTTTCTTGCTATTCTTGGTATAAGTGTTGCTTTTCTGATGTTTGCCTTTGTTCCAAAGACAAGTCATATTTCAGCTAATAAATCCCATAAAGATTTTCTTGCAACATTCAAAACTATACTTTCTAACAGAAAACTTAATCTGTTAAATATAATTGCAATGCTAAAAACTCTTGTTACAACATCTTCCTGTATACTTTTGCCGTTTTTGTGGAAGGATATGGGGTATAATCCGTTTTATATAGGGTTTGCTTTATTTGCCTTTAACTTTGCGGGAGGACTTGGAGCTTTTATCAGCAGGAAATTTGAAATGAAAGTCGGAACTCAAAACGTCTTTTACTTTTCGATGATGCTGACTTTCCCGATGATGATTATATTTATGCTGTTATATAAATCTCATCCGACTATAGCTCTTATAACTTTTATATTAATGGGTTTAATCCAGTGGATGGCTGTTCCTGTGACTATGGTTATGGCGCAGAGTGTGCTTCCTGAGTATAAAAGTATCATAGGCGGCTTTATAAACGGTTTTTCCTGGGGTGTGGTAGCGATTGCGATGACAGTTATTGGTTTTATTGCACAAGCTAAAGGGATTATTCCTGTTCTGCTTGTTGTGTCGGCTATTCCTGCGGTTTTATCTTACCCTATCGTCAAAAAGTTGTTTTCTTTAAACTAATTTAAACATATTTGTCTGACAGGGATATTTGCAGATTTGTTCTGTATCTCTCCAGCCCCCGAAGGCATCAAGATATGTATCAGAGGCATTTTCATCTCTGAGTTCACCGATTAATTTTAGTCTTGCTTCTTTTCTTATACATAAGTCTTCTGTAGGAACATCATTATAATTTTTGCCCAGATAAATCGGAGTGTTTGTCTGCCCTGTTATTTCTTTGTTTAATCTTTTGCCATATTCTTTTAAACCTTCCCTTATGTATTTGCAGGATAAATCCGATGGCCTGAAAGAATTGTTAATTTCAATATTATCTATAATAAGAACAGGTATATTGCCTTCTTTTGCATAATAGCAAAGTGCATTGCCCACGGTATTACCTGTTCTATTATCAACAAGTTCAATCATATTGAAAGCTGTTTTACTCAAATAATCAATCATTGCTGCACTGTTTACGTTTCCAATGCCTATACAGCATGTTGAATAATTTCCCTGAAAAAGGTCGTGTTGCGGAAATCTGTCCCACATTTTGATAGTTAAATCCAAATCTTTTTTATCATATATTGTTTCAATATTTTTTGCTGCATTTATAAATGTGTTTATATGATCTTTTATTGTAAGAGTATAAAGAGCTTGTGCTCTTTTGGCACCTGTTTTGTTTTGTTCGGCGCGTTCCCATACCGGTTCAAGCTCACTTATAAAGTTTTTCATAAACTCAATCACTGAAAGTTTATTTCCCGTTATTTTTTTCGGTAAGCTGAACTCTTCTTTTTGTATGTAATTAGGGTATTTTTTCTTTATATAGCCCTTTACCGGTGTTTTAAGAAGTTCATTTACACTTTCATTGAAGGCTTTTTCAATATTTCTCAGTTTTTCTGCATTATTATCTGTAATTTTTAGGTGTACGTTATTTGTTTTTGACGGGGAAAGCCACTTTTCGTAGTCAAGCCCGTTTTCACAAAAAAGTTTTGCGGTCTGCTGATTTACTGCTTCATTCTTAATTAATTCTTTAAATTCCTCAGGTCTGTTTGCAAGTTTTAGTAAGATTTTGAAATTTTTTGTATTAGATTTTTGCAGTTCTTTTGAAAGCAAATATGCATTATTTACATCCCAGAGTTTTAACTTATCTGCAGTTACTCTTGTTTCAAAATGTTCGGTATTTTCATAGCAATTTTTCATTATTTGGGTTATAATATCTTCTTTTATTTTATATAGGTTTATTTCTCCTTTATTAATCATCTGTGTAAAGTTTTCGTATTTCATGCTGCATACAGATATTGTCTTTATTAGATTTATAAGTTCTAGTTTTTCAGGAGGTGATAATTTTTTCCCTTTTCCAGAATTACACTTTAAGGCTGCTTTAAAAATATTCATTTGTTCTGTACTAAAATTATCAAGAATTAATAAATATTTCTGACATTCAGTGAATCTTTTCCTTAGTAAAATGTCGTTTAATTCATTGTCCTGCAGCATACACAGTTTGAATAGTTTAGTGGTATTCATTCCAAAAAATTGTCTAACAGCACTTAGTTCGTTTATGTCTGAATTCTCGGCAGTCAGGTAATCTTTAGGATTTTTTGTGCATTGCTGATACATTTTGATAAAATATGGAATTCCGGCTTCTTCCTTCTTCCCGAATTTACCAAGTGTACCCGAGTAAAAAATCAGCATTGTCTGTAATATCTCACGCGGAAAACCATTTGTATCCCATAATTTTTCTACAAAATGTATATTTTCAGGGGTCAGCGAATGCAGAATTCTGATAATTTCAGCCTGACCAAATGATTTTTCTTTGCACATCTTTTTCGCAAGCTGGATGTTAAAATCCTTAACCAGGGCGATTATACCGTTAACACTTTCTTTTTTGAATCGGCTGTCGTTAAAAAGTTCATGGGCTAGAATAATTGTTTCATCATCTAAATCGGTATATTTAGAGCGAATGTTTTCTACTATTTCCGGTTCAAAGCCGCAGTCTTCATATAAATCTTTTATTGTATTGATAACTTCTTTTCTAATATTTTGAATGTTTTTAGGGTTTATGCCGGTAAAATATATATAATGCAGCGACTTATGCGGATAGGTTGTACCTTCCTGCTTTTGAGGATTTGTTATGGCTGCTTGCCGTTTATTAGGAATACCATTGTATATTGCGGGGAAATTTAAATTTAATTTACTAATTTGCATACGTAAAATTAAAATGACTAAAGCAAAATAATTGTTATATTTTAATAAAAATTTACAATACTAATTAGGCTAAAAGATCTAATTTATTCTGCTTTAATTCCTGAGCCTGGCGTTTTGCAATGGCTTTTTCCTGCAGGTATGCTAATTTATATAAAAGAGAGTTAGATGCCAAATCAAGACTGAGTTTTTTATCCATTTCGTGCAGCATGCTCAAATTGTGTTCTCCACCGAATGCACTTGAATTCATCGCACCCATCATTGAATTTGAAGCATTCATCATATTATATGCTGCATTATTCATTGTATTAATGGCATTAAATCTTGCTATCGAAGATACTAACATACTAACCTCAAAAATACCTACTCTTAAATTATACAACTTCAAAACAATTTTTGCAATAGCATGGTTTATTAATTTTAGAACTTTTATGTAAAGTTTTGTAACGAATTTTCAACTTTAAGGCAATTCTGTTGAGAAAAAATACTTTATAGATATATAAGAGATAGATTATATATCTATGCACGAAATATATTAACTGACAAAGGAGTCTGATATGGCATACTACGGAGATTATGGTAATTATGCAGTTGGAGCGGATTCAGCTCGTAGAAAGCGTCCGATTGATGAGCTTAAAACTTATACCCAACAGATAAAAGCCGGTGATTTTTCATCAACTTTTTCACAGATGGGTACTATGATTGGGGATGCACTTAGAGCAGGACAGGTGAGAGAAAGTTCATCAGCTGCTTCTTCGCTGTAACTTTGCATAAGTATTTGTTTATTATAAAATAATCCTTGAAAGAGGATTATTTTATGTTGCTTACCGCAGATATTGGAAATACTAGTATAACACTGGGACTGTTTGATGACGCCGCACTTGTTGAAGATTTCAGACTGGCTTCTGATAAAGATCTTTCAGAAGAAGAATATGAAGTGCTTTTAAAGTCTTTGTTTAAAAACTATAAAATTGAAGGTTGTATCATATCGTCTGTTGTCGAGGAGCTTAATAAAAAATTTAAATCTGCTGTTGATAATGTGTTCAAGGTAGATTCTATACTTTTGAATGCTTTTTTAAATACAGGAATAAATATTACTCTTAAAAATAAAAAGGAAGTCGGGGCAGACAGAATTGCTAATGCCGCAGGGGCATATGTTTTATACGGGTATCCTGTTATTGTTGTTGATTTTGGCACTGCAACTTCATTTGATATTGTAAATAAGGACGGCGAATTTGTTGGCGGTGTTATTGCGCCCGGCGTTAATCTTCAGTTAAAAACGCTTAATAAATTTACATCTAAGCTGCCGAGAATTGATGTAGCGACTTCTCCTTCCGCTATCGGCGCAAATACTACTGATGCGATTTTATCTGGTGTAATAAGAGGGTGTGCTTGCATGATAGACGGGCTTGTTGAGCAATGTGAACGCGAACTCGGTGGAAAAGCAGTTTTAGTCGCAACAGGCGGGTATGCAAATATTGTTGTGAATTATATGAAGCGTCCTTTCGACTTTATAAACCCGTCGCTTACTCTTGAAGGGCTGAGGCACCTGTATTATTTGAACAGTCCTTGTCCTGCTGGAGCCGTTTAAATATTGTATGTAAACTGTAGAAAATTTCCCATAATATTTTCATTCCAGACTTGTACGTTTTCTGGAACATCAAGAACAGTTGGAGTGAAATTCCAAATATATTTTATATTTGCCTTAACAAGATAATCTGCCATAATCTGTGCGTATTTTCGGGGAACTGTGAGGATTGCAATATCTACATTCGTTTTTCTTGAAAGATTAGGCAGTTTGGAGATATCCAAAATCATTTTATTATTTATAACTTTGCCTATCTTTTCCTTATCATTGTCAAAGAGCGCAAGAATGTTAAGTCCGTAGTTTTGGAAATTATCATACTTTGCAAGCGCCATGCCAAGGTTGCCTGCGCCGATTATGAATGCCTTTTTGTTTTTTGAAAACCCCAGCGTTTTTTCGATTGAACTTTTTAATTCTTTTACAATATATCCGACATTGCTTTTCCCGGGATTGTTGAGTACGCTGATGTCTTTTCTTACCTGGGAATCGTCTATTTTAAGCAAAACCGCAAGCTGCTTGCTTGATATATATTCAATATGCTGCTCAATGTAATCTGTTAATATGCAATGATACAGAGTAAGTCTGTTAATTACTTTTTCGGAAATTTTTTTATCCATTCTTTTTTCCAATATCCTCCGGATGATTTGAATTAGAAAGCTTTATTTCAAAAAATTCATTTTTATCAATATCTACTCCCATGTTTTTAGTATTTAGCGAAAATTTTTTCTTTTTATTTTTTAGAATATTATCAATAAAACTTTTCATAAGAAAATAATATCATGAAAAAGTATGACGGAATATAAACATTTTTTAAATGCTACTTGAAATTTTTGCTTGTTTATAATACGATAACTTCGTGCGTCGGTGATTTTTGTGGATAAGCCGATTAGGAATTTAAATAGTATTAATAAAAATTATAAAGGAACAGGAAAATGAATCACCCTATTATTGACGAATTAGAAAAACCTTATATGGAAAAGGAAGTGCCTGATGTAAATCCTGGCGATACAGTTAGAGTATTCGTTAGAATTGTTGAAGGAAACAAAGAAAGAATTCAGGCTTTTGAAGGTACTATTATTAAAAAACACGGTTCTGGAATTAATAAGACTATCACTGTTAGAAAAGTATTCCAAGGTGTAGGCGTAGAACGTGTATTTTTACTTCACTCTCCAAGAATTGATAAAATTTCTATTATCAGACGCGGTGACGTAAAACGCGCTAAATTGTACTACTTGAGAGAACGTTCAGGTAAAGCAACTCGTATCAAGGAAAAAATTGAAAAAAGATAAGACACATATTCACTGGTATCCGGGGCATATTGCCAAGGCTGAGAGAAAGTTGAAAGAACAGCTTTCTTTAGTGGATGCCGTGATTGAAGTATTGGATGCGAGAATACCTGTTTCAAGCAGTTATACAAATATTACGGGGCTTTTAGGACAAAAGCCCCGCTTAATTTTGCTTAATAAATCAGATTTGGCAGATAAAACTGAGCTTAAAAAGTGGGTTAATCTTTTAGAAGAGAAATATAATTCACCTGTGCTGCTTTCAGATGCAAAAAACTCAAACGATTTAAATTTGATTATTAAAAAAGTTATAGAACTTTCAGAGCCTCGCATTCAGGCATTGATGAAAAAGGGGCTTCTACGCCGTCCGGCTCGGGTTATGGTTGTTGGTATGCCTAATGTGGGAAAATCCAGTATAATAAATAAGCTCACAAAATCTTCTAAAACAAAAATCGGGGCTAAAGCGGGTGTTACCCGCCAGCAGCAGTGGGTTCGTATTAATCCGCAGCTTGAACTTTTAGATACGCCCGGTATTATTCCGATGAAGCAGGAAAATCAGGAAGTTGCAAATAAACTTGCTTTTGTAAACTCCGTTTCAGAAAATGCATATTCAAGCGAACTTGTCGCAAAAGAGCTGCTGTCTCTGCTTGAGGAAAAATATACTGATATTGTAAGAGAGTATTACAGATTAGAGGGTAATTTTACGCTTGAAGATATTGCTATTTCAAGGAATTGGATTATTTCTGGTGGAGCGCCTGATATTGAACGGACTGCTGTTTATCTCTTAAGAGATTTCAGAGAGGGCAGAATAGGTAAATTTATTTTAGATTAAGAGGAAATTTTGACAAAGCTTGATACAAAACTTAGCGTTGAATCACACGTAATTCAGTTGTTTGTTTTTGATTATAATCAGAAGAGAACTGTTGTCGGTACTGATGAAGCAGGCAGAGGGCCTGCTGCAGGCGGGGTGTTTGCGAGTGCTGTTTGTTTTAATAAGCGCAGTAAAAAATTAATTGAAGATTTAGAAGCTTTAAATGACAGCAAGAAGCTTTCAAAGAAAAAAAGAGACTACTTGTTTGAAATAATAAAAAATGAAACGGTTAACTCAACTGTATGTATTGATGTTGATGAAATTGAAAAAATTAATATCTTAAACGCGTCATTAAAGGCTATGAAACTGGCCTGTGAAGATGTAATTAAGAGAATTGATTATGAAAAGCTTATGGTTCTTGTTGATGGAAATAAAATGATTAAAGATTTTTCTTATTCTCAAAAGTATGTGATAAAAGGTGAC
>CALUUU010000067.1 GCA_944324035.1 Candidatus Gastranaerophilales bacterium | reverse complement strand
AGATACCCCCCCCCCCGTGTTTCCGCACTATTACTGACTTTTGCATACTTCTATCCTCCTTTTTCCTTTAGTATAAACTATGTTACCACTTTTTGCAAGTCTACTTACATAACCCACGGCGTGTATTATATATAAATATATAAAAAGCCCGGTTGCCCGGGCTTTCAATGTTATAAACGACTATAAATTAGTCTTTTGCATGACCTGCTGTTCCAAGAACATCTCTCATTTTGTGCATAACCATTTCTTTAACAGCGGTTCTGCCAGGGCCCATATATTCTCTAGGGTCGAATTTTTCAGGATGTTCGATAAAGAATTCTCTAATAGTAGATGTCATAGCCAATCTCAAATCTGTGTCGATATTGATTTTTGCTACACCATGCTTAGAAGCATAGTTAAGCATATCTTCCGGAACACCTTGAGCATCAGGAAGGTTGCCGCCGTATTTATTACATTTAGCAACAAATTCTTTCGGAACAGAAGATGAACCGTGAAGAACCAACGGATAATCATAACCAACAACATCGTTAACAGCTTTTTTAATTTCAGCTAATCTTTCAAAGTCTAATTTAGCTTCGCCTTTGAATTTGTAAGCACCGTGAGAAGTACCGATAGCAACAGCTAAAGAATCACAGCCTGTTTCTTTAACAAATCTTGCAGCTTCTTCCGGATCTGTGTAAGTTGAATCTTTAGCATGAACTTTAACATCGTCTTCAACGCCTGCAAGTTTGCCGAGTTCAGCTTCAACAGAAACACCGTGAGCATGAGCGTAATCAACAACCTGTTTAGTAACTTTAATATTTTCTTCAAGCGGGAATCTTGAACCGTCAATCATAACAGAAGAAAATCCGCCGTCAATACAAGCTTTACAAATATCAAAATCTGCACCGTGGTCTAAGTGCAATGCAATAGGTACAGTAGTAGTGGCAAGAGCAGCTTCTACTAATTTGATTAAGTAAGTTTGATTAGCATATTTTCTTGCACCTGCAGAAACCTGTAAAATAATAGGTGATTGAGTTTCTTCTGCAGCTTCAGCAATACCTTGTAAAATTTCCATGTTGTTAACGTTGTAAGCACCGATAGCATAACCGCCTGCGAGTGCTTTTTTGAACATTTCGCCTGTTCCAACTAATTTTCTTTCACTCATAAGAGTTCTCCTTCTTTTTGTAAACATATATTACACACCATGAAAATATAACAAACAAAAACATATTACAAGCGGTTTTGATAGCAAGATTTTGGCAAATGTAAATATTTATTAAAATAGTATATACTATTTTTTATGTTCCTGATTCGTTTGATATAATAAGGATTAAAGGGGAAATGAATAAAAAACATATGGCAAAATTTTTTCGTTTTATGTTTTGTCATATCATAACAAAAAAGGAGTATGAAAATTATGGCATTACAACCGGTATCAGGTGTGACGCCGCTTCGCACTAACAATATTGCATTCAGCGGCAGAAGAAATGACAGAGAAGATTACCAGGCTCCGGCTCGTTCCGGAATTCCGACATCAGTCAAAGCCGTTCCTGTAATAGTTTTGATGGCAATGAGCCCGCTTAACAATATAAATGCAAACAGACCTATAAGTGACTTTCCGGAAACAAACGAAATAGAAATGGTTTCTACAACACAGGCAGTAAAAAAACCAAAAATAATTGACACTGCAATTTTTGAGGATCAAGAGAGCAAAACTGCTACATATAAATTCAACAGATTAGATCTTGATGGCAATCCTAATACATTTGAAGCTGTAGAAATAATAAGATATGTTCCTTATTCTAACAAAGAAATCTCACAACGTGGTATTATTACTTCTGTATTTTTAGATGCGGATGAGAATAATAAGAATGTGCGTCTTCATCTGTATGGAGTAGGGTTGTCAAAAACAAATCTTAACAGCTATGAGCCTGAAGGACGTTATCTTGAAATAAAAAGGACTTCATATAATCAGGGAAGCCTTGAAGATGTGCGGCTTTATCTGGCAATATTAAATATGGAAAAAGGAAATAATAGTTCCTTCAAGTTTACGGAACGTCCTATGGCAGGGGCTGGGGTGTCTGAAATGATCAGAAAGCTTAATGAATGCTCCGGTCAATAATTATATGTAAATAATTGTAACGAAAATCGAAACATGCCGCAATCGAGTGTTGCGGCATGTTTTTACATGTATAGAGAGTAAAACCAGAGGATATGTAACTATGTCATTGGAAAATGATATCACACAAGTTTATGCAAGTAATAACGGGACATCAGTACAATCAACTGCAAGCACAACTTCTACCCAGTCAAGCTCAAATACAACCCCAAATACAGTATTTGATAGAAAACAGATAGAAGAACAAGCAAAACAATTCGGAATAACACCTGAAGAGTTTATAAAGATTGCACAAGATCCAAAGTTTGCAGCTTTGTCGCCGCAAGATAAGATAAAATATATTAACGAGTACAAAGCTGCTAAACAAACAACTGCGACTGATCAGACTGCAACTAAAACTACGGTTGAAAACGCAACAAATACATCAGCAACAGATGAAACCAAACAAACATCTGCGACACAAACTGCTGCAAAACAATCAGAAACAGAAGAAGATCACAATTGGGCTAAAGATTACGAATTTGATTCAAAAAAATATAGCAACCTTGAGCCTAAAGAAATGTACAATGTTTATTGCGAAGAATACGCAAAAAACAAATTTTTGTACGGTGATAAAAATAATCCAAAAGATATAGAAGCTTGGAATAACCTCAGCGATAAAGAACGTAAAAAGTTAATAAAAAATGCTGGAAATGAAATACTTAAAGATTTCAACATAAAGAAAAACATATTTGGTAAAAGAAAAGTAAGCTCAAAGCATGTACTTTTACTCCAAAATAAAATGTCTGAATTACAAACAGCAAATCATTTTGCTATTTCTGTGAAAGAATACTATAACCAACCATTAGAGCAGCAAAATGAACAAAAATTGGAATATTTTAATGTATTAAATAATAGTGCCAGAGATAATTTATCTGATTTGCAAAATCTCAAATTGACAATGGAAAACACCAAGCTTAATGCAGTGAAAACGGCACTTGCGAAAATTGGTGTAAAATCAGATAATCTTAGTTATGGAGATATGGCGTATAATTTAGAACGCTATAATATTAAACTCGGTGCTGCAATGAAAGATTATTTAACCGAAAAAGCAGCAAATGGAAAAGAACTTAGTAATTCAGAACAGAGTTTATTAAAGATAGCAAATGCACTTCCTATAGAATTATTGGAAGATTATGGCAGTAATCTCGGCAAAACAAGCATTTTAGAAACAGAAATACAAAATTCAAAATTCGCAGACCAATATGCAAATGCAAATACGTTAGAAGAGCAAATAGCAATATTAGCAAAATATGCCAATAGTGAATATAAAGACGATTCTGATAAAATCATTGAATTAATGCTGGATGCAAACAAATGCGGTAATTTAGGGCTTTTGTGTGGATTGATAGACAAAATTGCGCCAAAAAATAGAGATGTTGCAGAGCGCTTGTCGAATTCACTTGGTGATTTGCAGGTTGTTATAGCAAATGATGAGTATTTAGTCAATACATTTGGTTTTAATATTGGGAGAAATACGACCAAAGCTAAACCGGAGCTACAACAGAAATTATCAACTATCCACCTCAAAACTGTTAAGCCTGAAAATTCAAAAGACTATTATAGAGGGATTGGCACTACAAATGATGAAGGCACAATTGAAATAGTAAGAAAATCTGTATATTCTGGTAAGTATGGAAAGGATTGGGAAAAAGAAAATGCAGATATTCTTATAAATAATGGCAGTGAAAATATGGTAAAAGACCTGGCTATCCATGCTTACGAAGCTAATCAGGCTAACCAGGAGCATATTATAGTTGCAGCTTCAGGCAAATATGACGGCAGAGTTGCTAAAGCTATTACTGATAATGAAACCATAACCAGATTGGATAAAGGAGCCCAGACAGGCAGTTTCAAGGCTGTTCAGGCAAATTTAGAGAAATATTTACCTGAAAGAGAAGCTCTGGATTCATTAAAAGCTTTGGCAGATCAGATTTCACTATGTGATGTGTCTAATCAGCTTGATATGCACAAGTCGATTACAGGCAGCAAATACAGTGAAATCCAGGAATATGCCGCTTCAAATATTCATAACTACGACAAATCAGTTCAAGCTGATGCAATAAAAGTAACCTATGACTCAGGTAATGTACAAGCAATTGAAGCTGTAAATCGACAGCTCAGCCAATGCGATCCGGAAGCCGTGAAATCTATTGCAAATGAAATTCAAGCTCAGGTTCAGGCTATGGAAGCCCGCCACACTGCAAATATTTCAACAGATATTGCAGACAAACTGACCACTATGGATGCGGCAAGAGATCCTGCAGCTTCAGCTGAATGGTCAAGCGATACAGTTTTAAACAAAAGACAAGAATATAAAGAAATATTCATGAAAGCAGATGCCGCAACTAAATTCAGAATGATAAGCAAGCTGCAAGGCGTATGGCAAAAAGAAGTAATTACACATATTGCTACATACTGTCCTGAAATGCTTTCATCCTTGATAGCTTCATTAGGCTCAGACTTATTCCAGCTGCAGCTGACACCGGAAGTTAAAAACAAAATTATGCTTGAAATGCTCAGAGTACCTGATATGCAGGCAGATGCTCTTGAATATTTCAAAAACAATACAAACAGTTTCAGCAGCAACGTAAAACAAACATGTGCAGAAATGCTTGTAGAAAGACAGGATTCACAATTAGAATCCCCTGTACTAAAACAAAGTCTGCGCTCTGAACTGGCATTTATGTCAACACCTGACGATTTGGTATCAGGCGGAAAAGTTTCTAACCGAGAATACTATAACAATTCAAAAAATGATTTAACATTCTGGAAACGGGATAAAGACGGTTACTTTATTTGCTAAAAAGGGACAAGGTACATAATTTGTAGCTGGCACAGACTTAAGATTTTTCTTAAGTCTGTGCTTGATTTTATAGCCGGTTTGTGCTCAAATATTATTACAGCAAAGATTTCTTTGCGAGTTCATAGAGAAAGAAGACAATATTAATTGCCTAAAGATATAAAATTAGCAAAGTTTGCAGGATTCTGCTACGGCGTAAAAAGAGCCGTTGAAACTGCTAAAAAATTAAAAGCCGAAAACCCTGATAAAAATGTATTTGTACTTGGAGAGCTAATACATAATACTGATGTCATTAATGAGCTTGAAACTCTCGGCATAAAAACAATAACAGAAGTTCCGGAACAAGGTGACGGAATTTGCGTTGTAAGAAGCCATGGGGAAAGTCCGGAAATTATTGATAAAATTCAAAAAGCCGGTTTTACCCTAGTTGATTTGACCTGCCCTGACGTAAAAAAAGTTCAGCAAAAAGCAATAGAACTTGCAAAAGACGGATATTTTCTCGTAATAGTCGGCAAATCCGAACATCCGGAAGTTATCGGAATTAAGGCAAACGCAAAACTATGGAGCGACAATGTAATTGTTGCGGGTTCCGTTGACCAACTCAGACAATACGAAAAAGAAATTAAAAACTGCAAACGTGTAGGGGTAGTAGTTCAAACTACGCAGATGTTATCAACACTTAACTCAATTGTAGAATATCTAACAGCGATTTCAAAAGAACTCCACATAGCAAACACAATCTGCCAAAGCACAGCAATGCGCCAGTCAGAGGCAAAAGAACTTGCAAAAGAAAGCGATTTAATGATTGTAGTAGGCTCCAAGAAGAGCGCTAATACTACACACCTGGCCGAAATCCTAAAAGATATAACCAAGACAATACATATAGAAAATGATAACGAGTTAGATGAATTTAAAGAACTTATCTCGGCATCAGGAAAAATTTCCATTACGGCCGGGGCTTCTACCCCGCAAAACATAATAGAAAAAGTTATGCAAAAAATAAATAACATATAGAAAAAGGAGAAAACAAACAAATGACAGCAACATTAGAAAAAAACAACTTAGATGAATTTGAAAGATTACTTGAAGAATCTTTTTCAAAAGGCTACTCAGTAGCTGATATCGTAGAAGGCACTGTAGTAAAAAAAGACAATGAAGGCTATCTAATCAGCGTTCGCGGTGCAAAAACAGAAGCTTTCCTTCCAAACAAAGAACTTTCTTCAACTGAAAGTGAAGAAGAATTGCAAATCGGCGAAGAAAAAGAATTCTACGTATTAAAAGAAGAAAATGACGAAGACGGCATGCTTTTGTCCCTTAAAAGACTTGCATTTGCTCAAGCTTGGGCACAACTTAACGATGCAAAAATTCAAGGAGATACAATCCTTGCAAAAGTTGTATCAGTTGTTAAAGGCGGAGTACTCGTTGACGTTGCAGACCTTAAAGGTTTCATTCCTTCAAGCCAGTTAAGAACAGGCACCCCGTTCGACGGACTTGTTAATACAAAAATCGAAGTTAAAGTTCTTGAAGCTGATCCGAAGAAAAACAAACTTATCCTTTCTCAAAGACTGGCCGTTGCTGAACAAAGAGATCAGGTTGTTGATAACATCCTTTCTACTCTTGAAGAAGGCATGGTTGTAAAAGGTGAAGTTGTAAGAATTGCTGATTTCGGTGCATTCATTGACATTAACGGTATTGACGGACTTCTTCCAATCTCAGAAATTTCTTGGCAGAGAATTAAACACCCGTCAGATGTTATTTCTTTAGGCGAAACCATTGAAGTTAAAATTATCAAAATAGATAATGAACTAAAAAGAATTTCGCTTTCTTTAAAGAGAATGGGCGAAGATCCTTGGCAGCAAATTGAAGGTCAGTTTGAAGAAGGCCAGATTATCACAGGGACAGTAAACAAAGTAACCGGATTCGGCGCATTCATAAACATTTTCCCTGGAGTAGAAGCACTTCTTCCGGTATCTGAAATGAGCAATGAAAACGTTAACCCGTTCAACGAATTCAAAGTCGGTGATAGCGTAGAAGTTCTTATTAAGAAATTCACACCGCAAGAACACAGAATTGCATTGAGCATCAAAGATATTAACAAAGATGCCTAATAATTACTAAAAGGTTAAACAAAATGCGGGCGCGTATTGTACCCGCATTTTTTTTATACACAAGTCCTGACAGTTTTTTATATTAGTCAAAATAAAAATCCCGCCAGAATTTGTACGGGATTTTTACAGATATATTTCGTAATAGTTTTACTTTACTTTTTCAAGAAATCAGGAATTTCTATATTTGAAAAACCTGTAGACATCTGAGGGATAGAACTTCTTCTTGGAGCAGCAGTATTAGAAGCTGCATTAGAGAAAGTTCCTGCAAAGAAATCAGATGCACTCATCTGTTTCATATCCATTTTCTCAGGTTCTGCATTTTTCTTTACTTCAAAACCGGTTGCAATAACAGTAACGTTAATTTCATTCTGAATATTTTCGTTAACAGCAGTACCGATAATAACAGTAGCATCTTCATTAACTGCGTCGTGGATAATATTTGCAGCATCTGAAATTTCGTGTAATGTCATATCAGGCCCGCCTGTAATATTAACAATTACACCGGTTGCGCCGTTGATAGAAGATTCAAGAAGCTGTGAATTAATAGCGATTTCAGCAGCCTTAACAGCTCTGCCTTCACCCTGAGCACGGCCGATACCCATAAGAGCTGATCCTGAACCTTGCATAACACTCTTAACATCGGCAAAGTCAACGTTAATCATACCAGGAATTGTGATTATATCGGAAATACCCTGAACACCTCTTAAAAGAACTTCATCAACAATTAAGAAAGATTCAGTTAAAGAAACCTGTCTGTCAACTACTTGTAACAATTTATCGTTAGGAACAACGATAACGGCATCAACAGATTCTCTCAATTTTTCCAAACCCTGATTGGCCTGGTTTTGTCTTTTACGGCCTTCCCAAGAGAAAGGTTTTGTAACAACTGCAATTGTCAAAATTCCTAATTCTTTAGCAATTTTAGCAACAATCGGAGCTGCACCGGTACCGGTACCGCCGCCCATACCTGCAGTGATAAATACCATATCAGCACCATCTAATGCTTCTGTAATTTCCTGCTGGGCTTCTTCTGCAGCCTTTTCTCCAACAGAAGGGTCACCGCCTGCACCAAGACCCTCAGTAGATTTTGCACCCAACTGAATTTTATTCTTGGTCTGCCCGTATTCAAGAACTTGTAAATCTGTATTCATTAACCAGAACTCAACACCTGAAAGTCCTGATTTTATCATCCTGTTAACAGCATTTCCGCCGCCGCCGCCAACGCCGACAACTTTTATTTTTGTCGGGTTAATACTTGATCTTGCGGTAGGCGTCTGACCTGTCGCTGTTTCATCTTTTTTCGCAAAGATATCTGATACGAAATTTTCCACTAGTTTTACCTCTTTATATTAAATATTACTTGATTACATACATCAACCCTAATTTACATTAGAATTCATCAATAATATAATAACATACTATTTTAAATAAAAAAAATGTACAATAATTTAGGCTGAATTATGAACAAAAGTTAAGATATTGATTTCTATGCACAAAATGCCGGAGATTCACCCCAATGGAGTTTGTCGCGCAATATCGTATAGAAATCCGAATTATTAAGCAGAGCAAGTTTTGCTGAATAAGGCGACTTAACTATTTCTATAATTCTGGAAGCCTCGCAAAACTCCTGGCCGTCAGCCGAAATAACATATTTTTTATCTTTTTCGGAAGTACATACAGTAATTTTTTCGCTGTCAGGAACAACAAGCGGACGTGCGGTCAATGTATGCGGACAAATCGGAACAATTACAAAAGCCTTCAATCCCGGAGTTAAAACCGGCCCTCCTGCTGACAAACCATACGCAGTCGAACCCGTAGGCGTTGCTACAATAATACCGTCTGCAAGATAATCACATACGGATTTATCATTAATTTTTAATGAAAACCTTGACGTCCTGCCGGTAGAAGAACCTTTTATAACAATATCATTCAATGCGATGGATGAGCCCGTCTGCAGCATAACTCTGTCTTCAATAACAAAATCTTTCAGAACAATTTTTGAAACAGCTTCATCCAGCATATCACCTGAAGCCTGTGATAAAAATCCGAGTCTTCCCAAATTTACTCCAAAAATAGGTGTTTTATTTTTTGCATAAAACCTGGCAGCTTTCAGAATAGTTCCATCCCCGCCGATTACGAAAACAAAATCAAATCCTGCACTTAACTCATCTATATTAAAAACCTGCGCCTCAATACGATAATCTGAGAGTTTATTTTTTATAGACAAACCTGCTTCTAAAGCCCCGGAAATTTCAGGATTATAACAAATTCCAAAACACTTATTTTTCATACACCATAAAATATCACAACCGGTGAGTTAATGCAATTAATACTTAATAAAAGAGCTCCATATACATTATGAAGCTCATATTTTACTACCACGGGTAATCATCCGGAATTTCCCAGCCGTTGAGCTGGATTAATTTTGTACAATAGCCGCAATAAATACATCCTTTTTTACATCCCCAAGTGCCATCTGTAAATAGAGATTCTCGCTTGCCATTCCAGTTATATATGTATGGTTCTACAAAGTTTATGCTATTTTTTGCTTCCGAGCGGCCATATTTTCTTTTTGAGAATTGAAATACAAATTTTGTTCTTGGCCCTCGCTCAAATTTTCCTTTTGGATAAAATACTACATCTTGACCATTCCCGTCTATAGAAAAGTAGCACAAACTGCCGTCAACCATTCCTACTTCAACTGAAATTTCCCCAGTTAATGAAGATACGTATTTTTTTGCATATACGTATCGCATATATGGGAAAATATATTTTTCTAGCCAGTCAAACATTTCATCATAGCTGTAGGTTTTATCAGACACAACCCAGTCAAGCGTATCGCCGTTTTCTGCATATGACATCCTATATGCCTGATTGATCTTTGAATAGAAGGAGATGAGCCTTGTTTCTACTACTTTCTTCTGGTAATCCGCGATTAATGTCGGTAAGGTCATTGCTGCAACTATTCCGATAATCCCAAGGGTGATAAGAACTTCCGCTAACGTAAATGCGGCTTTTTTATACTGTTTCGTCATACCGAGGGCGGAGCCAGAAGCATCTCTTTCCTGGATTGCTTCAACGCTGCGCGTTTCGCAATGACGTATAAGCGAACCGCCACTGTGTAGAAGTTTGTCATCCTGAGGATGAAATCCGAAGGATCTCTTTTTACACGAGATTCTTCGGGCTAAAGCCCTAAGAATAACATATTGTTCTTTAATCCTTAAAATTACAGGTTTGCCGCAATGGCTAATGGGCTCAAACCCTTGTAATACCTTAGATGTAGATACCCCCCCCCCCGGTGTTCCAGCGCTATTACTGACTTTTGCATGTTTATATCCTCCTTTTTCCTTTAGTATAAACTATGTTCACACTTTTTGCAAGTCTACTTTCATA
>CALUUU010000066.1 GCA_944324035.1 Candidatus Gastranaerophilales bacterium | reverse complement strand
CAAAGCAAACGGAACGTACATCCATTCGGTCAAAGCAATGCCAAAGGCCGTGCAGAAAACTATTGCTGTTTCTTTTAGTAAATTAATTTTTCTGTTTTTATAACTCCCCATCCCAGCCTTCCCAAGTAGGGGAAGGAGCAAATGCGCTGCTTTGTCCTTAGCAGCGCTGAAAGATTTCGTTTGCAAAGCAAGCAGAAGTATAATTTGTTCTTAAATTATTAATTTTTTGTTTATTTTTTTAATGATTGCTGAAAAGAATGTTATAACAATAATATAGAAAGTAACAAGCATGTAATTAAGTAAAAGGAGATAATTAATTATGGCAAAAACAATTGGTATCGACTTGGGTACAACAAACTCGGTAGTCGCTGTTATGGAAGGCGGTAAACCTACCGTTATTGCCAATGCGGAAGGTTCTCGTACAACTCCTTCTATCGTTGGTTTTTCTAAAACAGGTGAAAGGTTGGTTGGACAATTAGCTAAACGTCAGGCTATTTTAAACCCGGACAAAACTATCGCTTCTATTAAAAGACATATGGGCGAAGATTATAAAGTAAATATTGACGGAAAAGATTACACTCCGCAAGAAATTTCAGCTATGATTTTGAGAAAGTTAGCTGATGATGCTTCTAACTATTTGGGTGAAAAAGTTACATCTGCAGTTATTACTGTTCCTGCATACTTTAACGATGCTCAAAGACAAGCTACAAAAGATGCAGGTAAGATTGCAGGTTTGGATGTTTTACGTATTGTAAACGAACCTACAGCAGCAGCTCTTGCTTACGGGCTTGAAAAAGAAAAATCAGAAAAAGTTCTTGTATTCGACTTAGGCGGTGGTACATTTGATGTATCAATCCTTGAAATCGGTGACGGTGTTCACGAAGTTCTTTCTACATCAGGTGATACTCACTTAGGCGGCGATGACTTCGACCAGAAAGTTATGGATTGGATTTGCGACGAATTCCAAAAACAGGAAGGTATTGACTTAAGAAATGATAAACAGGCTATGCAACGTGTAAAAGAAGCTGCTGAAAAAGCTAAAATTGAATTGTCATCAGTACTTGAAACAAGCATAAGCTTGCCGTTCATTACTGCAGATGCAAACGGCCCTAAACACTTGGAATTATCTTTAACAAGAGCTAAATTTGAAGATTTATGCCGTGACTTGTTGAACAGATGTAAAGTTCCGGTTGAAACAGCATTAAAAGATGCAGGCGTTACAAAGAATGATATTAATGAAGTTGTATTGGTCGGTGGTTCTTCACGTATCCCGGCAGTCCAACAGTTAGTAAAAGAATACACAGGCAAAGAACCTAACCAGTCTGTAAACCCTGATGAAGTTGTTGCAGTTGGTGCTGCTATTCAGGCAGGTGTTTTGGCCGGTGAAGTTAAAGATATTGTATTGTTGGATGTAACCCCGCTTACATTGGGTATTGAAACTTTAGGCGGCGTTATGACTCCGTTGGTTCCAAGAAACACTACAATCCCTGTTTCTAAATCCCAGGTATTCTCAACTGCTGAAAATAACCAGACGGCTGTAGATATCCATGTTCTTCAAGGTGAAAGACCAATGGCTAAAGATAATAAATCTTTAGGTATGTTCAGATTAGACGGTATTCCGCCTGCAATGAGAGGTTTGCCTCAAATCGAAGTTACATTTGATATTGATGCTAACGGTATTGTAAATGTTTCAGCAAAAGATAAAGCTACAAACAAAGAACAGAAGATTACAATTACAAATTCTTCTAACCTTTCAGAAGCTGATATTGACAAAATGGTTAAAGAAGCTGAAGCAAATGCGGCTGAAGATAAAAAGAAAAAAGAAGAAGCTGAAATTAAAAATAATGCAACCAGCTTGATAGCTTCAGCAGACAGAATTGTTAAAGACTTTGAAGGCAAAATTGATTCTGCCGACAAATCTAAACTTGATGAACAAAAAGCAGCTCTTCAAAAAGCTCTTGATGAAAACAAATCAACTGACGAATTGAAAAAATTATCAGATGATTTGCAGCAGACAATGTTCAGTATTTCTCAAAAAGCCTATGAAGCTGTTCAAAAAGAAGAACAGGCAAATCAAAATACTGCAAACACTGAAAGCGCATCTTCAGAATCTAATGACAAAAAAGATGATGATGTTATTGATGCTGAATACACAAAAGAATAATTTATCTATTCTAACACAGAAAAAGCAGACAGAAAAACTGTCTGCTTTTTTATTACTTGACTAATACAGATAAAAGTGTAAACTAATCTTATGGAAGAGAAAGTTTCTATAATTATTCCGATTTATAATGTTGAACAATATTTGGCAAGATGTCTGGATACGGTTCTTGCACAAACTTATGAAAATATTGAAGTAATATGCGTTAACGACGGCTCAACGGATAATTCTTCAAATATCCTTGAACATTATGCACAATTTGATTCAAGAATAAAAATTATAAATAAAGAAAACGGCGGACTGGGTTCTGCCAGAAATGCCGGAATTAGGGCGGCAGAAGGCAAGTATCTGTTATTTTTGGATTCTGATGACTACATTGCATCATTTGCAGTTGAGCATCTGGTTCAAAATGCGGAAAAGAATAATGTTGATTTTGTCATCTGTCATTATATATGGAAGAATTTTAATTCAGACGATATAATGGTCGCTGCAATAAGAGAGTTTAAAGACTACTATCGTGATAAACCTTTTTCTTGCGATAATATGGGCAGCTTGTCGTACAAACTTATCCCGGTTATGGCTTGGACAAAAATGTACAGAACTGATTTTATAAAAGACAATAATTTGTATTTCCATGAAGATATGATATATGAAGATGTTCCATACTGGGCGGATTTTTATGTAAAAGCGAAAAGAATAACCTATCTTCCGGAACCTCTTTTCTTCTATACAATTAGATCAGATTCCATAATGGGGATGAAAGATGAAAAAGTTTTTGATATCATAAAAGCTTATGAAAGAGTTGAAGAATCGCTTAAAAGTTCCGGATACTGGGATAAATTCAAAACTTCTGTCCAGGCACTTATGATGGCTGATTTTTTCCACAAGTTTCATTTGTTGAAGCCGGAATTGCGGGAAGAATTCTTTAATAAACTCAAAGCGTTAAATAAGGATATAAATTATAAAATATTTGAGGATAATTCTTACACGCCGACCGAGCGAGCCTGCGCGAAACGTTTTAAACTATTGAATTCCGTGGACTACACAACATTCTGCAATACTCCGTTTGAGGTGACATATGCCGACAGAACCTAAAATATCCGTAATTGTTCCTGTATACAACAGTGAAGCTTATTTAAAAAAATGTTTGGACTCAATACGATTTCAGACATATTCCAACCTTGAGGTAATCTGTATTGATGACGGTTCTACAGACAACAGTTGTTCAATATTAGAAGAATACGCTGCTGCAGACAGCCGTTTCAGAATTTTCAAACAGGAAAATTCAGGCGTAAGTATTGCCAGAAACAGCGGAATAGAAGTTGCAACAGGTGAATATATTTCATTTGTGGATTCTGATGACTGGTGTCTTTTAACACTTTATCAGGAGTTTGTTAATACTTTAAATAAAATCAACCAAGATATAGATATTTACAATTTTAATTCTGCAGTTTTTATGGATGACAAAAATGACGCATTTCCCATAAGATCATTCGAATTATCGGATTGGGTTAACCACCAGTCAAAATACACCGTACATACATTTGATGACTGCCAAAAACCTTTCACAAGAAATATGGCTGTAACTAACAAAATATATAGACGGGAATATCTGACAGAACAAAACATCTTATTCCCGCCGGGGTTAAAATATGAGGATATGGCATTCAATATAATCAGTTTGCTTAATGCAAAGTCTGTATTATTAAACAATGAGGTATTATACAGATACAGGATTACAGACAGGATAACCCTCTCAACAGAAGTGGTAGAAAAGGTTTTTGATGTATTCAGGATAGCAGATATAATTGAAAATGAAATACTCAGACTCGGATTATATGAGAGCATGAAATATGCCTTTTTCCAGTACAAATATAATGTTTTTGTAAAATATTACGCCTGCTGCCCTGAAAAAATGAAAGAATCATATTTTAATGAAATGAAATTCAGACTGTTATCTGCCGAAACAAACGACTTAGATGAGAGAATAGCCTCACATCTTAGAAATTATGACGTATTCAGGCAGGTCAAAAACTGTACGAGAAGGGCTTTTGACAAATTTTACAAAAAATATAGCCAGATGGCTCATTGATATTTACCAATATGTATGATTTGCTAAAGTCTTAGGAGTAAAAATTTTATGAAAAAGATTTTAGTAAGTTTAGCATTTTTATTACTTGCAGCAGCAAGCTGTTTTGCATATATTAAATCAGGGTTAGAAATACAGGAACAACGAGGCTGTTGTTCCCGTCACGGAGGAGTTGCCTACTGCGGCAACTCCGGTTATTTTATTTGTAATGACGGAACCCAAAGCCCATCCTGCCGCTGCAGGTAAAAAAAGAGGTATCAGATTGATACCTCTTTTAATTTGTCTGCAATTGATAAAATTTATTTCATCAATTCGCCAACTGCCTTGTAAACAGCCATACGTTTTGCAGCATCTTCTTCTGCCTGGGCATATAGAGCTTCAGCAGCTTCAGGATTTGTTTTCATAAGCTGTTTATAACGACCTTCAGATCTGATGAAGTCTTGGTAGCTGCCTTTAGGATCTTTTGCATCCCAAGTGAACGGCTGTTCGTTCATCGGATTGTATCTGTAAAGCGGGAAGTATCCGGCTTCAACAGCACGTTTTTGTTCCGTTTGGGTCTTGCTCATATCGATACCGTGAGCAATACAAGGTGCGTATGCAAATATGATTGAAGGTCCTTTGTAAGCTTCAGCTTCCTGGAATGCTTTAAGAGTTTGAGCTCTGTCTGCACCCAATGCAACTGATGCTACATAAACGTAACCATAAGACATACTCATCAGACCCATATTCTTTTTGTAAGTTTTCTTACCACCTGTAGCAAACTTCGCAACTGCACCTGTAGGTGTAGATTTAGAAGCCTGACCACCTGTGTTAGAGTAAACTTCTGTATCAAGAACAAGGATATTAACATCTTTGTCTTGAGCAAGAACATGGTCAATACCGCCGTAGCCGATATCGTTAGCCCAGCCGTCACCGCCGATAATCCAAACAGATTTGTCTGTAAAGTAATCTTGAAGTTCTCTTACTTTAGCTAAATCCGGACAATCTACATCTGCGTATTTAGCAAGAACTTCTTTTGCTTTGTCTTGAGCCGCAACAGCTTCTTCTGTTTTTGAATTTTCAAAGTGAGCCATAGCACCTTCCAAAGCTTCCTTCAAATCAGCAGGAGTTTTTTCGTTACCAAGAACTTTTTCAACATAAGTTTTCAAAGTATCTCTGTTTTGGTCAACTGCTAATCTCATACCAAAACCGAATTCAGCATTGTCTTCGAACAATGAGTTAGCCCAAGCCGGCCCTCTGCCTTCTTTTGTTTTTGTGTAAGGAATTGTCGGGAAAGTACCTGAATAGATTGAAGAACAACCTGTTGCGTTAGCAACGATAGCGTTTTCACCGAACAATTGTGAAACAAGTTTAACATAAGGTGTTTCACCGCAGCCTGCGCAAGCGCCTGAGAATTCAAATAATGGTTTTCTGAGCATTGCACCTTTAATTGTTTTGGTTGTGTTTTTACCCATAACATTATCAGGTAATGCATCAAAGAATTCTTCATTTGCCATTTCGCCTGCAGCTTCTTCTTTTTCAATAGAAGACCAGGTAAGAGCTTGTTTTTCAGGGTTCTTGTTAGCAGGACACTGATCTACACAAACTCCGCAGCCTGTACAATCTTTGCAGTAAACCTGAACTTTGAATTTTTCGCCGTGATCATTCGGTTTAGCATCAACTGTATTGAATGATGCAGGAGCATCCTTCAGATTTTCAGGATCTGCAAGTTTAGTTCTGATTGCAGCATGCGGACAAGCTGAAGCACAGATACCGCATTGGATACAATTTTCTGAATTCCAGTGAGGAACACGAGGTGCAATAGCACGTTTTTCCAAACAAGATGTACCTGTAGGGATATGTCCGTCAAATGACATTGCTGAAACAGGGATATCATCGCCTTTTTGTCTCATTGAAGGTTCAATGATTTTCTTAGCGAATTCACTTGCATCATCAGAGATGAATTTAACCGGATCAGCTGCTTCCACACCAGCTAATGAAGCCGGAACCGGAACTTCCTCACAAGCATCAACTGCGGCATCAATTAATGCAAGGTTCATATTTACAACATCGTCGCCTTTTTTCTTGAAGGTTTTCTTTGTCATTTCTCTCATACCTTCCAAAGCCTGTTCGAAAGGAATGATTCCTGAAACCTTGAAGTATGCTACCATCATAACAGTGTTAGCACCTTTTCCGCGAAGTCCTGGCTGTTTTTCAATAAGAGATTCTGCATCAATATTGTAGAATTTAATTTTCTTATTGATAATTGTTTCCTGCATATCTCTTGTTAAGTGAGAGAAAGCTTCTTCCTTAGACCAAGGGCTGTTAAGCAGGAATACGCCGCCTTCTTTAATACCTTTCAACAAATCATATCTTCCGATATAAGAGTGAGTTGAGCAAGATACAAAATCAGGTGCTGTAATCAAATAAGTAGACTTGATTGGTTTATCGCCAAATCTCAAGTGAGAAACGGTTACACCGAAAGATTTTTTAGAGTCATAAGCAAAATATGCCTGAGCATCTTTGTTTGTGTACTGACCGATAATCTTAATTGAGTTTTTGTTAGCACCAACAGTACCGTCTGAACCCAAACCCCAGAACATACAGTTAGTTGTTCCTGCAGGTTCTGTAACGATATGATCAACAACTTCCAATGATTTATGTGTAACATCATCTTCAATACCAACGGTAAAGCCATGGAAGCCGTTATTTTCAGCATGTTTGTAAACAGCAAGAACCATAGACGGAGTGAATTCTTTTGAAGACAAACCGTAACGTCCGCCGATTACTCTTACATCTTTCTTATCAAGAGCTGCAACAACATCCAAGTACAACGGTTCGCCGATAGAACCAGGTTCTTTAGTTCTGTCAAGAACAGTAATACGTTTAACAGAAGCTGGAAGAGCGTCGTTGAAACGTTTAACATCAAACGGTCTGTACAATCTAACCTTAACCAAACCGTACTTAGTACCGCGTGTAGAGTTCAAATATTCAATAGTTTCTTCGATAGTTTCACAGCCGGAACCCATAGCTACGATTACATCAGTAGCATCAGGAGCACCAACATAATCGAATGGGTGATATTGTCTGCCTGTTACAGCAGCAACTTTATCCATATATTCCTGAACGATATCAGGAACAGCGTCATAGTATTTGTTAACTGTTTCACGTCCCTGGAAATATACGTCGGTATTTTGAGCACCAACCTTACAAATCGGAGCTTCAGGTTTTAACGCTCTGTTTCTAAATTCTTCGATATATTTAGGTTCAACTAATTTCTTAATATCTTCATAAGAAATTTCTTCAATTTTGTGTACTTCGTGAGAAGTTCTGAACCCATCGAAGAACTGCAAGAAAGGAACTTTAGCTTTGTAAGTAGCCAAGTGGGCAACTAAAGCCAAATCCATTTCTTCCTGAACAGAGTTAGCAGCTAACATTGCATAACCGGTGTTACGGCATCCCATAACGTCTGAATGGTCGCCGAAAATTGCCAAAGACTGAGCTGCAATAGCACGAGCTGCAACGTGAATTACTGACGGGAGCATTTCACCTGCAATTTTGTGCATAACAGGAATCATCAACAGCAAACCTTGAGAAGCTGTGTATGTAGAAGTTAAAGCTCCTGCAGCCAATGAACCGTGTACTGCACCTGCCGCACCGGCTTCTGATTGCATTTCGGCAACTCTTACAGTTTTGCCCCAAATGTTTTCTTTGTGCTGTGATGCCCATTCATCAACCCATTCACCCATTGTAGATGAAGGAGTGATCGGATAAATTGCGGATACTTCACTGAGAGCATAAGCTATATGCGCTGCAGCGTAGTTACCGTCAACTGTTATTGTTTTACCAGCCATAATTTTGATAACCTCCTTATTTAATCGCTATATTTATTATGGTAAACATCATATAGCAGCATGATAATACAAACATATTTTTTTGACAAAAGGATTTGTTTGTAAACTTATGTTACATTTCAATCAAAATTGCACATCCCGGAGTAAAATTAAAAATTTACGGGAGTTATATTTTTGGAAGGAAATTTTATATGAATATATTTGCAATTACCCCTAATTTTCAAAATGGTCAAACAGCAAAGAGGAACCTTTTGAATAACATAAATGTTATTCAACCAAATAATTTAAATTATTTGGCACAGGATACTGTTTCTTTTTCAGGAAAAGAAAAAGCGGCAAAAGATATCATTCATACAATTAAAGATGTAATCCGCGACTCTTACGATGCAAAAATTCCAAAATACAGGATTATGGGGAATAAGCTAATGGACACACTGGAAGCCATTGCAAACAAACTTAAGGATGAAGGAGTAACGTTTGACCGTGAATACTGTGAAAAAAGTACCGTAAAATCCACTAAATCGTTTTTATCCAAACTAATCAGAAGCGGCGAACAGCCTATGGACAGAGTTCGTGCAACTTTATTTGTAGAAAATCCATATGACCTTAAATTAATTAATGATGAACTGCTTCCGGAACTCAACGCAAGAGGATACGAGCTTCTTATGATTCCGGCTAAAACATCCGGCAGGAAAGTTCTGGCCAAAAAACCCGATTTTGACATAAGACTTGCAGACATACAGGATAAAGATATACAACATCTAAGTGACAAGTTAAAATCATGTGTAGGAAAACCGCAAAAATCAGGCTATGAAGATATCCAAATGCGCCTTGTCGATATGACAGAAAGAGGAAAAGATAAAACTCCTATAGAACTAATAATTTTATTTGGCAAAAACTACGCCGAAGCAAAACACAATGAATCTTACTATGTATACGATATTACCCGTGCCTTAAGTAACACTCTGCACGCCGCGCAAGTAAAAGAACCGGAATTAAATACCCCGGCAAAAAGAATACAAAATAATATTGCAATAATAAAAGACCAATTAAACAGTTTTATATCAAAACCGTTGTACATCAATGCTAAAAACTTAGATTTTTACCACGATGAATTCCAACTGCCGGTTGAAATAACAAAAGCCAATGCAGAAGCATTAAACGGGCTTTTGGAAGGTATTCGTTCAAAAATCCCGCTTCACTATAAAGCCGAAATAGCAAAAGTTTCTTCAAAAGAATATGACAAAGAAATTGAGAAAATTATTAAATCCTCTGCAGAATATAAAGACAGAGAAGATAAAACCATCTATATTGATGATATTCTTGAGACCAGGAAGAAACTTATAAAAACTCTTAGAGAACACAAAGCAGAAGATATGGAAGTTATTCGTGCCGTTCAGGAAAGATTTGCTGAAACGATAAAAAAATACGGAAAAAGACCTCAAACTCCCAAAACAACAACAGTTTCAACATGATAAGTATGACAAAACATATCAAACGGCTGGACAGATTTAATCTTACAGCCTTTTTCGCATAAATATTTCAAATCACGCGCCAAGGTTGCAGGATTACAGCTTACATAAATAATTTCCTTTTTTGTATGTTTTAAGGTTTCATCCAAAGATTCTTTAGTACATCCCTTTCGCGGCGGGTCAAGAATTGTTATATCAAACTTTCTTTTTACTGATTTTAAATATTTTGTAGTATCCATAGCGTGCAGCTCTACATTTTTTATATTGTTTTCTTTTAGGGCCTCTGCTGCATTTTTGATAGAGTCAGAGTTTTCTTCAACACTCACAACTTCATGCGAAACATCGCTTACTACAATTCCAAAAGTCGCAATTCCTGCATATGCGTCCAAAACTGCAGGAGCCTCAAACCTCTCAACTTCTTTTCTTACATATGCAAAAATATTTTCGGCACTTTTAGGATTAACCTGAAAGAATGTATTTGCACCTATTTTAAATATTTTATCAAGTATTTTGTCTTCTACAAAATCATCTCCGCAAATACACTCGGTTTTATCAGAGAGAATGACATTTGTTTGTTTTGGATTTAAGTTCACACAAACCCCTGCGACACATTCAAATGCTTCATATATAGAAGCCGCAAAAGACCTTAAATTCTTAAAAGTTTTTTGTTCATTTACAACAAGAGTCACAAGAACTTTCCCGCTGGATGCTGAAACCCTTAATACAATGTGCTTCAAGGTTCCGCTGTGAGTTTTTTCATCGTATCCGATTACACCGTAGCTTGAGGCATTTTCCCTTATAAAATCAACAATTCTGTCACAAATTTCAGGCTGAATAGGACAATGTTTAATATTTACAAGCTCATGGCTTTTTGGCTTGTAATACCCTGCAAGCAAGCGTTTTGACACCTTTGTCTGCGCGACAGGATATTGAATCTTATGCCTGTAAACCCTGCTATCAGGACTTGGTATTGTTTTTGGAACATCAATATTAAAACCGCCAATATTTTTCAGTGTATCTTCAACAATTTCCCTTTTTAGTTCAAGCTGATAATCATAATCCATAAATTGAAGCTGGCACGCTCCGCAAACATTTTGCATAGGACAAAAAGGTTTTACTCGATGGCCGGATGGATTTATCACTTCCAAAACTTTTGCATTCGCAAAAGATTTAGTAAGTTTAGTAATTTTAACCTTAACCTCATCCTCCGGGCAACAAAATAAAACAAAAATAACAAGCCC
>CALUUU010000065.1 GCA_944324035.1 Candidatus Gastranaerophilales bacterium | reverse complement strand
AGTGATTGGAGCTACATCTATTTTAAGAGTATTGGGTATTTCTGTTAAAGAAAGTAAAAAATTAGGAATAAAATATGCAGCAAACCAATGCAGGGAGCTTATTGAAAATAACGTTGACGGTCTGCACTTTTTTACTCTTAATAAGTCTGAGTCGAGTTCAGCAATATTAAATAATATTTTATAAAGGAGATTAAAAATGGAAAACTTGAACAAATATATAGAACATACTCTTTTAAAACAGGATGCATTAACAGAAGATTTGAAGAAACTCTTTGCTGAAGCAAAACGCTATAACTTTCGCGGAGTGTGCATAAATCCGGCATATGTAAAAATGGCAAAAGAAGCCTTGAAAGATACTGATGTAAAAATTGTAACCGTAATAGGTTTTCCGCTGGGAGCAAATAAGACTGAGGTAAAGGCATTTGAAGCTTCTGCAGCCAAAGCAGACGGTGCTGATGAAATTGATATGGTCATAAATGTCACTGCAATTAAAGCTAAAAATTATGACTATGTAAAAGAAGATATTAAAGCCGTAAAAATAGCTTGCGGTGAGCTTCCATTAAAAGTTATTCTTGAAACAGACCTGCTTACAAAAGACGAAATAAAAAAAGCCTGTGAATTATCTGTTGAAGCCGGTGCAAATTTTGTAAAAACATCAACCGGATTTGTGAAAAACGGAGTCGGTGCAAAAGCTGAAGATGTAAAATTAATGTATGACACCGTAAATCCGCATGGATTAAAAGTAAAAGCATCAGGCGGCATAAGAGATAAAGAAACGGCAATAAAAATGATAGAAGCAGGTGCTTACAGCCTTGGCACAAGCTCAGGAATTAGAATTATGGAAGAATAAAAAGAGCCTATATTGAACTAAACCCCTAAAATAGACTTTTTTACTTTGTCTAGTTTTAGGGGTTCTTTCATCAAACCGCTTTTTTAATTTATATATTAGCCAATTGCTTCCAATAATCGTGAGATTGCTCAAACTGGTAAGCCATATTAAATAATTTGCTTTCCTGAAGCTGTGGAGCCAGTATTTGCAGTCCTATTGGCATGCCATCTCTGTCAAATCCTGCCGGAACACTTATCCCCGGAATACCTGCCAGGTTAGCAGAGATTGTTGCAATATCTGTCAGATACATCTGAAGCGGGTCTGAAGCTTTTGCACCCAAATCAAATGCTGTGTTCGGGCATGTTGGAGATATTAATATATCAACTTTCTCAAAAGCTTTTTTGAAATCTTCTGTTACAAGCGCTCTCATCTGTTGAGCTTTTTTATAATAAGCATCATAATACCCAGAGCTCAAAGCATAAGTTCCAAGCATTATACGGCGTTTGACTTCCGGGCCAAATCCTTCCGCACGGGTTTTGGTGTACATTTCCATAAGGTTTTTGGCATCAGGTGTTCTGTAACCGTATTTTACCCCGTCAAATCTTGCTAGGTTTGAACTGCATTCAGCTGTAGCAAGAATATAGTATATTCCGATTGAATATTTTAACTTAGGAAGAGAAATTTCTACAATTTCGCAGCCTAAACTTTTATATGTTTCAATTGCTTTTTTGATAGCCTTTTCAACATCTTCTGTTAACCCTTCTGACATAAGGTCTTTAATTACACCGACTTTTTTACCTTTAATATCATCTTTTAAAGCTCCTGCATAATGTTCAACAGGTAAATTTAATGATGTTGAATCTTTAGGGTCATGGCCTGAAATTACTTCCAAAAGATTAGCCGCATCTTCAACAGAACGTGCAAATGGGCCGATTTGGTCTAAGGATGAAGCAAATGCTATAAGGCCGTATCTTGATACACGTCCGTAAGTCGGTTTCATCCCTACAATACCGCAGAATGAAGCAGGAAGTCTGATAGAACCGCCGGTATCTGAACCCAGTGCCAATGTTGCCTCACAAGATGCAACGCTTGCTGCTGAACCGCCTGATGATCCGCCGGGAACCTTCTTCAAATTCCAAGGGTTGTGAACTTTTTTAAATGCTGAGTTTTCATTTGATGACCCCATTGCAAATTCATCAAGATTTGCTTTCCCGACAATTGGAACTAGATTGTTAAGCAATTTTTGAGTGATTGTTGCGTTGAAAGGTGATACAAAATTTTCTAAAATTTTGCTTGAAGCTGTAGTTTTTGATCCAACGAGATTCATGTTATCTTTCAGAGCAAGCGGAATTCCTGCCAAAAGCGGCAACTCTTCTCCTTTTGCAATTTTTTCATCAACTTTTTTTGCTGTATTAAGAGCAGTTTCTTTTGTCAGGGAATTAAAAGCGCCTAATTTTTCATCAACTTCCTCAATTCTTTCAAAAGCAGCTTTAGTTAGCTCAACAGCGGAAATTTCTTTATTTTTTAATGCCTTGCTTTGTTCAGCGGCAGTTTTCTTTAAAAGCTCGTTCATATTTTCTCCTTAGCTAATTCTCTGCACTAATCTTATGACAAACAACAAGTGATGACAAGTCTTTGTAAAAACTCTTAGCATCTCTTCATAAATATATTTACAAATTTTAAATCATGTGTCATACTTTAGTTGCAAATATTTGTAACAAATTATTAAAAATGCGCAAAAAAATTTTTTCAGAAGGTTTTAACTCACTGAAATATAACTAATGGAGTGTAGATAATATGTTAACAATTCAACCGGGCTTAGTAAATAATTTTAGTCGTAATCAGGCATTCGGGAACAGTAATTTACAACGTTATGCAGAGGATGTGGATTTTGTTGATTATGAGGATGTAACAGATTTTAATGATGACAGTTCCTCTGATAGTTATAATTTTGATATAAATAAGGCAAAAGAAGAAACAAAAAAAGAATATGATCTTTGGAAACAGACAAAGGAAAATGTTGATGCTATTGCAAAAACAACAGAAAGTGTTCCTGGTGTAAAAACCGGCACAAAAATTCTTTCTGGTTTAACTGCTGTGGCTATTGGCTGGGGCGGTCTTAGATGGGGTACTGTAGGTACACTTGAAGTACTTTCTAAAATCGGAAAATCAGATGCTGCACAAGCAGTCAAGGGCTTTACAAAAAATTCCGGTGAATGGATTTCAAAGCAATGGGGTTCATTGAAAAAATTTGCCAAAGGTACAGATCTTTATAAAAATATGGCTAACAGGATATCAGGGTATGAAAAATCTTTTGCTGAAAGTTCTGTCGGAAAAACAATTGATGGCTGGAAAAAGGCTATAAATGATAATTCCGGATATAAAGCTCTTATTAAAGCTAAAGATAATACTGTAGAATACTTGCGTAATGTAAATTATAAACGTGTATTTGTTGAAGGTATGGGGGTTGCCGGAGGCGGAACTGCTGCGGTTAATGTCCTCGGCGGAAAGACGATTGACGGACGCAGACAAAATGTTGAAGTTGATGAGGACGGCAAGTATTATGTAAATGGCAGAGAATACAGATTTGATGAAGGAGATGTTTCAGATGCCGCTTAATGCAATTGGTCCTAAATTTGTAACATTTACCGGAAACAGTTCTCCGTCAGATGATGACAAACGCCGTGAAAATGTGGGTGCTGCTGCAGCGGCAACCGGTGCTGCAGGTGCAGGATACTCTGCTACAAGAGGCGCAGCTTTTAAGATGTTTAAATCAAGTGAAAAACTGCGCGGAACTATTAATACCGTGGCTGAAGGAGCAACTCTTGTAAGCAAGCCTATTAAACAGTCAAATTCTTTGTGGAATGCGTTGAAAGTTAATTACAGACAGCTAAGACTTGATATTGCAAATTGGGCTAAAGCTTCAAAAATGCCTAACTTTATGAAAGCAATGTTTACCGGCAAGCTTGGAGCAATAATCGGCGGCGGAGCTTCAATATTTGTATTTCTTACAGGTATTACTGAAGTTGTTGATACTTTTGCAAATAAAGTTAATCCAATGATGAATAAGTAAATGTTTGTATATTGAATAATGAGTAAAATTATGCTAAACTTTGGTTATGCATAATTTTATTTTAAGAGAACTAAAAACAAAAAATCTTCTGGCTGAGCTGAATGAAATTGGATTTGATAAATCATACGCTTCAAGAGCCGTTGATAAGTATAATTATAAAAATATAAAAATTTTCGGACTGACTGTGCCTCAGGCAAATATTTTGAAGCAGACTGCATTATCTGTAGGGGCTGACTGTGCAACTGGCAGGGATGTAATTACAGGCAAAGCAGAGAAGTCTGATTGTATATTAGGCGGCAGTGTTGCACAGCTTTCTCGAATTGCCGTGCAGTTAGGTTTGCAACCTTTTGGTTTAAGAAATCTCGGGCGTCAAATTGAAAAATTCCTTTCTATTGAAGATATTCCTGGAACTAAAATTATGGGGATTTTAAATCTTACTCATAATTCGTTTTCTGACGGCGGCGAGTATGAAAATTTTGAGCAGGCTGCTACTCATTTGATAAAACTGATTGAAGACGGGGCTGATATTATAGATATTGGTGCGGAATCAACAAAACCTTTTGCAGAAGCTGTGGGGGCAGAAGAGCAGCTTGCAAAAATTTTGCCGATATTAGATTTTGCCAGGGAAAATAATGTAGAAATTCCGATAAGTATTGATACGAGAAGTGCGGAGGTTGCAAGGCTCTGTCTTGAAGCCGGAGCAACAGCAATAAATGATGTGTCCGGACTTGATTATGATAAGGAAATGGCGTCTGTTATTGCAGACTTTGATTGTCCTGTTGTAATACAGCATTCAAAAGGTATTCCTGAAACAATGCAGATTAATCCAATGTATGGGAATTTAATGGATGAAATATTTTTGGATCTAAACCGCCGTATTGAATTTGCAATCTCACAGGGAATAAAAAAAGAAAATATAATCATTGATCCTGGTATTGGGTTTGGCAAGACAAGAGAACATAATTTTGAAATTATAAATCGTATAGAAGAATTTAAAGTGTTTGGCTGCCCTATTTTGCTTGGGTTATCAAGAAAGAGTCTTTTAAATATGCCTGATGCAGATAATGATACAAAGGATATTTTTACGGTTGCATTAAATACTTTAGCTGTAGAGAAAAAAGTTGATATCATAAGAGTTCATAATGTTCGTCTGCACAGAATGCTTATTGATATGCTGGATAATGTTTAGTGTACTGAATTTATTTATTAGGTATAGCTCAGGGTGTCTTATTGTAAATCAATTTCTTTGTAGATATAACTCCCCATCCCAGCCTTCCCCAAGTAGGGGAAGGAGTAAATGCGCTGCGTTGTCCTTAGCAGCGCTAAAAGATTTCGTTTGTTTCGCAAACGGAACGAACATCCATTCGATTAAAGCGATGTCGTCAGGCAGCGCAGAAATCTATTGTGTGCTTTCTCTTTCTTCGGTTCACTTCTTTCTCTTTGCCTCGCAAATAAAGAGAAAGAAGTGAACAAACAAAATATAACCTATGTTATCAGACTACCGATAACATGGGTTATGTATTAAGCAGTGTTTGGAATACCTTGCCAAGTAAATTTTTAGTGCAATAATATTATTACTATGTTAGATAAGATTACGATTAAGGGTGCGAAGGAACATAACTTAAGGGATGTATCGCTGGAAATTCCGAAAAACGAATTGATTGTTTTTACCGGGGTTTCAGGTTCCGGCAAATCATCTCTTGCGTTTGATACGATTTTCGCAGAAGGTCAAAGACGATATATAGAAAGTCTTTCTACTTACGCAAGACAGTTTTTAGGTCAGATGGATAAGCCTGATGTTGAATATATTGACGGGCTTTCGCCTGCTATTTCAATAGACCAGAAGTCAACAAGCAACAACCCGCGTTCTACTGTCGGAACTGTTACTGAAATTTATGATTATTTAAGACTTTTATATGCCCGTGTCGGAACACCTTATTGTCCTAATTGCGGGGATGAGATTAAGCCGCAGACAATTGATGAAATTGTTAACAGTATTCTGAAACTCGGTGAAGGCGAGAAAATTCAAATACTTGCCCCTGTTGTCAGAGGAAAAAAAGGGGAATTTCAATCTGTTTTTGAAGAACTTCGTCAGGAAGGTTTTGTAAGAGTAAAAGTTGACGGCGAAATTTATAACCTGGATGAGGATGAGATTAAGCTTGCTAAAACTCAAAAACATACAATACATGTTGTGGTAGATAGAATTGTTGTAAAAGAAAGCGCTCAATCCAGAATTGCGGATTCGGTTCAAATCGCGCTTAAAAAAGCTGATGGAATTGCCATTGTAGATGTTGTTTCAAGAAAAGATTCCAAAGAAGGTTCGGAAATTATTTTCAGCGAAAAGCTTTCCTGCCCTAAATGTAATCTGAGTTTTGAAGAACTTACTCCGAGAATATTTTCATTTAATGCTCCGTATGGGGCTTGTGAAAGATGTTCCGGGCTTGGTGCGGATTTTGTAATAGATCCAAACTTAGTTGTTCCGGACAGAAAAAAATCTTTAAAAGAAGGTGCTATTTATCCGTGGTCTAAGACTTCGACCGACTATTACGATGATACCCTTAAATCTGTTTGCTCGCATTACGGGATTGATATGGATAAACCGTTTGAGGACTTGCCAAAGGCGCATCAGGATATAATTCTCTATGGAGGAGATGATCTGATGGCATTCAGGGTAAAGCGCTTTGGTACTCATCGTTATGAAACAAAATATCACAGATTTTCCGGCGTAATTCCGTTTTTGGAAAAGAGGTATAATGATTCTAATGCGGAATATTGGCGTGAAGAAATTGAAAAATATATGACAACAACCCCTTGCCCGGCTTGTAACGGAGCAAGATTAAAGCCTTTTCCTCTTGCGGTTAAAATTAAAGGGAAAAATATATATGAATTTACTCTGATGCCGATTGACGAGGAGTTGGAATTTATAGAAGATTTGTATCTTGAACTTGATGAATATCATATTCAAATAGCCAAACAAATCCTGGATGAAATTCGTGCACGTTTACGGTTTATGAGAGATGTCGGACTGAGTTATTTGAACCTTGCGCGTATGGCAGGAACTCTCTCCGGCGGCGAAGCTCAGAGAATACGTCTTGCAACCCAAATCGGAAGCGGATTGTCGGGAGTTCTTTATGTTTTGGATGAACCTTCCATTGGTTTGCATCAGCGTGATAATGACAGGTTAATTAAAACTCTGCTTATGCTCAGAAATCTTGGCAATACGTTAATAGTTGTTGAACACGATGAAGACACAATGCGTAATGCTGATTACATTGTCGATATCGGGCCGAAAGCCGGTGTTAACGGCGGAAAAATTGTTGCACAGGGTGAGTTGGATGATATTATCAAGTGTAAATCATCTCTCACCGGTCAATACCTTAGCGGAGAAAAATTTATTCCGGTTCCGGATAAAATCAGAGAAGGAAACGGAAAATATCTTCAAGTTAAAAACGCTCATTTAAATAATTTAAAAAATATAGATGTTGATATTCCGCTTGGGAAAATAGTTGTTCTGACAGGTGTATCCGGCTCCGGAAAGTCAACCCTGATGCAGGAATTGATTTATGAATACGCACTGCATAAGCTTCGCGGAAATCGTCCGAAACCTCAGGGAGTAGATGAGATTTTAGGCTTTGAAAATATAGACAAAATTATTGATATTGACCAATCGCCAATCGGCAGAACTCCCCGTTCAAACCCTGCAACTTATACGGATGTGTTCACGCACATAAGAGATTTGTACGCAAAGACAAATGAGGCAAAAGTAAGAGGGTATAAGCCGGGACGGTTTAGTTTTAACGTGAAAGGCGGACGCTGTGAGGCTTGTAAGGGCGACGGTGTTAATAAAATTGAGATGAACTTCTTGTCGGATGTTTATGTCAAATGCCCTGTTTGCAAAGGTAAACGCTATAACCGTGAAACACTTGAAGTAAAATTTAAAGGTAAAACTATTGCCGATGTTCTTGATATGAGTGTTAAAGAAGCGTTAGAATTTTTTGACAGTATTCCGACTATAAAAAATAAATTACAAACATTGAATGACGTAGGTTTGGATTATATTAAACTCGGACAGAGCGCAACAACATTGTCCGGCGGTGAAGCCCAGAGAATTAAACTTGCTTCCGAATTAAATAAGCGCGCAACGGGTAAAACTTTGTACCTGCTTGACGAACCGTCGGTCGGACTTCACTGGTATGACTTGGACAAGCTTATAAAAATAATCCAGCAGCTTGCAGACCAGGGGAATACTATTCTTATTATTGAACATAACCTTGATTTAATAAAAGTTGCGGATTATATAATTGATTTAGGCCCGGAGGGCGGAAATGCAGGCGGACAGATAGTTGCAACCGGTACTCCTAAAGAACTTGCAAAAAATAAAAAGTCAATTACAGGCCAATATCTTAAAGGCGTTCTTTAGTAATATAAAGTATTTTAAAATGATAAAATTATGAAATTTTTCGTATTATTTTATTGTAACAATTCATTAACAAATAGCAAAAAACCAAGTTGACAGGCATTTGTGTTTGTAATACGATTGATATGCTTGGAGTATTTTAGTTAATGTCCGAAATATTATCCCGATAGCTAATCCAGGCAAAGCCTTTAGGGGCGGCTTGTTAAGACCCCTGATGTGTATAACATGACAAAAAAGAAAAGGAATAAAAATGGCAAGCACAAAAAGACAAAGAATCAGAGTTTGTTTGAAAGCATATGATCATAAGTTGATCGATGTATCTTCCGACAAAATCGTTGAAACAGCTAAAAGAACTGACGCTAAAGTTGCAGGCCCGATTCCTTTACCTACTAAAAGACGTATATATTGCGTTTTGAGATCACCTCACGTAGATAAAAAATCACGTGAACATTTTGAAATGAGAACTCATAAACGTATTATTGATATATACGAACCGACTCAACAGACTACTGAAGAGTTAAGCAGATTAGATCTTCCTGCCGGTGTTGATATTGAAGTTAAGTTGTAATTTCAAAACACAGGCGAATTTGAAAATTAAATAAGCATTATGCATATATAATGTGAACTGCGACCGGGATGGGGTAGAGTATAAACCTCTCCGGACACCCTCAAAAGGGTGGGGTGAAAGTCCCCGATAGGTAAAGTAATTAAGCAAGACGTAGCGCTCGCAAGTGAAAATGCAAACCCGAAACGGGGCGGAATGTGTCCGCACCAAGTAAGGTGAGCAGGAAAGGTAAAATATGACACTAGGTGTAATAGGTAAAAAGTTGGGAATGACTCAAATTTTTGATGAACAAGGTTTGGCTATTCCTGTAACGGTTATCAAAGTTGATGATATCGTGGTTACTCAGGTTAAAACTGTTGAAACTGACGGTTACAACGCTATTCAGGTAGGTACTGTTGCAGCAAAAGAAAAACATTTAACTAAAGCTCAAATCGGCCACTTCAAAAAGAATAATCTTGAAAACTTCAGACATCTTCAAGAATTCAGAGTAGATAACCCTCAAGACTATAAAGTCGGTGATAAAATTGAATTATCTGTTTTAAACAATGTAGAAAAAGTTGATGTTACAGGTAAATCAATCGGTAAAGGTTTCCAGGGTACCGTAAAAAGATGGAACTTTGGCAGAGGACCTATGGGTCACGGTTCAAAGAACCACAGAGAACCTGGTTCAATCGGTGCAGGTACAACTCCTAGCCGTGTAATCAAAGGTAAAAGAATGGCCGGCAACATGGGTAATGAAAGAGTTACTATTACTAAATTGAAATTAGTTAAAGTTGATACTGATAAAAATTTAGTATTGGTAAAAGGTTCAGTTCCTGGATGTGAAGGCAGATTAGTTACAATTGTTCCTTCAAGAACTAAATGGAATTAGTAAATAAATTCGAGACAAGGAAAAGTCTTTAAAACCGGCTGGTTCTGCCAAATAAAGCAATATATAAGCAAGCGGTAGGCAGTCTTACACGAAAGTTATAATAATAGTAAAGGAAATTAAAACAATGTCAAAAGAAATATTAAGTTCAAATGGTGAAAAATTAGGCGAAATCACTTTAGAAAAAAGTGTTTTCGGCGTTGAACCTAATTTACATGTAATGCATTTAGCATTGAGAAGACAGTTAAATAACGCACGTCAAGGTTCTGCCTGCACAAAAACAAGAGCAGAAGTTTCCGGCGGCGGCAAAAAACCTTGGAAGCAAAAAGGTACTGGCAGAGCAAGAGCCGGTTCTCTCCGTTCTCCATTATTCGCTGGCGGCGGTGTTATATTCGGACCAAAACCAAGAAGCTTTGCATTTTCTATGCCTCAAAAAGCAAGAAAATTAGCTCTTAAATCTGCATTGTCTTCAAGAGAAGAACAGTTGGTAATTGTAAAAGATTTTTCTGCAATTACTGAGCCTAAAACAAAGTTAATGGCTTCTTCTTTGAAATCATTAAATCTGAACGGCAAGATTCTTATTGTAGCTGATTTTCGTGCTGATGAAAACAAATATCTTGAATTGGCTGCAAGAAATATTCCTTCAGTAAAATTGTTGTTGCCTACAAACTTAAATGTAAAAGATTTGTTGGAAGCAGATAGCGTTGTTATTACAGAAGCTGCTGTTAATGAAATTACTGAAAGATTAAGCAAATAAGTTAAATCTAATTAATTAAAAGGATAAGTAAAATGAGTAAAAACAGAACAAATACTGAAAAGTTATATGATGTAATTAAAAAACCTTTAATTACAGAAAAAACAGTGGCTGGTTCAGCATTGGGCAAATATACTTTTGAAGTTCGTAAGGATGCTACAAAAATTGACATTGCTAAAGCTGTAGAATTAGCTTTTCCAGGCAGAAAAGTTAAGAGTGTAAACACTGTATATATGCCTTCTCATGAAAAGAGAATGGGATATAAGTTCGGAAGAACTGACAGTTCTAAAAAAGCTATTGTGACAATTGAAGGTGACCCGATTGAAGAATTAATCGGTGCATAGTGAATTTCCCTTAGTGTTTCGGTCAGCAGTCTGCGTACCGGCACTAAGTTAAATCAGGAGCGTAAGGCATAGGTCACGA
>CALUUU010000064.1 GCA_944324035.1 Candidatus Gastranaerophilales bacterium | reverse complement strand
AAATGCTTAAAATCTCTTTAGATTTATTTTTCCACAAGGACTTTATTTTATCTGCAATGAAATGTTAACAATGCCCCCCGAGTAGGGGAGGGAACAAAAAATAAGGCTCCTTCCCCGACTTGGGGAAGGTTGGGATGGGGAGTTATGTCATAAATCACACCGCTAATGCCATTCACCTGCGAAAAATGGTATTTGCGTCATTGCGAGCGGTAGCGAAGCAATCCAGGAGATTATGTATCTTTTGCATTTTTATGTTCCCGCCTGAGCATATTTAATTGCACGTTTATGGATTGCTTCAACGCTTCGCGTTTCGCAATGACGCAATTTTGTAAGTATGACGCGGTTTTAAAAATTTTTAGCGGAAGTTGCTATATATAAGTTCCAAAATTATAAAGATATTACCAATCTTAAGAACTTTGTTAAGATTTATTAAAAAAATTTTAAAATATAGCAATTTATTTTTTTGAGGAGTATTTAAAAGGTAGAATAGGAATAGACAATTATTTATTGAAAGGAAAGAATAATATGATGCAAATTCCAAATTTACCCAATTACAATTACGCACAAGTTCCACAACCGAACTACAATGCAGTAAAAATTGACGTTCACAATCCAATGGTCAACGTACCGGCACAAGTTCCGGTAGCACAACAAGTTCCGCAGTATGCGACACCGACAATGCCATACTACAATTATCCGCAAGGACAACTTTATAACTATCCGCAGGCTCCGGTTCAGCCGTATTATATGCCGCCAAGCATAACAATGCCGGAATTACCTGCACCGCAAGCACCTACAATGGTTGCTCCTACAGTAGAACAAGCAAAGCCTGCCGCACAAGAAGTACCGGTTGCACCGGCTCCTGAAGTACCGGCTCCGGCAATAGCACCGGCAGTACAAGAAGTCGCTCAGGCAGCAGTTCAGCCGCAGGAAGCTCCTAAAACAGAAGAACCAAAAGAAGCTCCGGCAGTAACTGAACAAAAACCTGCAGAAGCAAAACCTGTAGAAGTTGTACCTCCTGCCGCAGTTACACCTCAGGTTGATTTGAATGCTTTCTTGGCTAAATTAACAAATCCAGACTACGAAGTTCAGGCATCAGGCATGGAAGAAATCGCTAATATGATTAACGAAAATCCAAGCAAAGCAACAGAACTCTTAGATACAAAAGTTGTTGATGCATTAACAAATATTATTACAGCTGACACAAGCAAGCTCCAAGGGCCTACTCAGGAACAAACTGCAGCAAGACAAAAATTAATGTCAGGCCAGCAGGTTACCGATGCAGAAAAGAACCTGGCAATGTCAATGTCTCCGCTTGAACAAGCTGAAAGAAACAAGAGCTATGCAATGTTCACTTCAGCATTGATGCAAAAACTCTACGGTGAAGAAGTTCAAAAACTAACAAATTCAACAGTTCCCCTGACAGAATTACCTGGAGCAGTAACAATTGTTGAACAGTTAAAGAACAATCCAAACCCTATGGTAAGAACATCTGCAGTTGAAGCATTAAGTTATATTCAGCAGCCTGCATACGAAAAAGACCTGAATACAATCTTCACAATTGCACAAAAAGACCAAGACAAAGGGGTTCAGGAAGCAGCAACTGCAGCATTAGACAAATTAAAACAAATGACACCGGCAGCAGCTCCGGAAACAAAACCGGCAGAACAGACAGCGGCACAACCTCAAGAACAACCAACTGCCAAAACTGTTGAAATGAAACCGGAAGAAGTTAAACAAGCTGCATAATAAAACATAAAAAATTCCTTTCTTTAAATAAGACAGCGATAAAAAGCTCTTGATACAAAAATATCAAGAGCCTTTTTATATTTATATTCCATAATTTTGCTAACATCTGTGTTTGTCACACATAATAATCTTTTAAGATAAATAGAAATTCCAGCAGAAATAAATCGAGTCGTAGTCTGGTTTTATTTAAAAGTTTTGAAACATGATAATCTGCATTGATTTTTATATTTTATACTTTAAGCCATAACTTTTTCTTTTTCTGGTTCCGGTTTAGGCGCACAGTTTTCATATTCGGCATGCTGGGATATTTCCTCACACCATCTGTAAACAACCTCATCTGCAGGTAATTTATAAGATATAGGTTTACAGATATGCAGACGCACCTTCTGTCTTGTAAACGGTTTAAGTTTAGGATATCCGGTAAAACCTCCGATTGCGACAGGGATAATATCAGCTTTTGCATTTTTAGCTATTACAACAAACCCCTTTTTAATCCCTTCAAGTTTACCGTATGGTCTTGTGCCGCCTTGAGGAAATACTGCCAACGACCAGCTTGTTGTAAATATATCACGGACAGTTTTAAAAGTTGCAATTTCTGGTTTTGTTCTGTCTACAGCAAAAGCTCCAAGAGATTTAATCAGCCAGCTTGCTTTTTCACTCTTTTCAAACAATTCTTTTTTGGCCATAAAAGCCATAAGTTTTTTGGCTGCAAACGGAACAAAAAACGGATCAAATATTGAAACATGATTTGCCGTAAATATATATTTATCTTTCTTATTCCACTTAGGCAAATTTTCAGTACCGGTTATTTCATAATCATAAAAAATTGAAAAAAACGGAACAACAACAGTATACAGAAAAAACATATACCACATTGATCTAAATATATTATATTCTGAAGCATAACGCCTGTTATAATTTCTTTCCGCAGTTGTCATTCTTAACTCCAATCTCTTTTTCAACTTCATCATTAGGAATATATTTAAAACCGGTTAAAGCCTGAATAGCTTCAATCCATTTATCAACCATATCATCCACATCATCGCTGAAAGGAATAGGTTTTCCGATATTAACAATAATTTTCCCGCTAAATGGCAGTCTTTTAACTTCATTTGTTCCGATTATACCAACTGGCAGAATATCGCATTTGGTAATCTTTGCCAACCCGGCAAAACCCTTTGTGACACCCTTAATTTCTCCCGGAACGCCTCTTGTTCCCTGAGGAAAAATCCCGAAAACCCAGTTGCTTTTTTTTATTGACATAACGGTTTTTATAGTAGAAGGCCCCAAACTTTCGCGATTAACGGCAAAAGCACCAAGCCAGTCCATCCACCATCTTAAAAATCTGATATCAAAAAGTTCCTTTTTTGCCATAAATGAAATGTTTCTGGGCAAAACAGCAACCATCAAAGGCGGATCCAGAGTAGAAAGATGGTTTGGACATACAATGTAAGCATTATCTTTTGGTACATTTTCAAGCCCGTGAACTTCAAGTCTGTATACAAACTTAAACCTTATCATATAGAAAAATTTACATACCAAAACCTGAAAAAACGAACGCCACTTGTTAAATTGCTCCGTTGTTCTTTTAGTATAAGACTTTTTTTCTTTCTCTTTTGACATTGCTTACACTCCCTAACCTGTAGAAAAATTCTAACATGGATTTATAGGTTTTTCAATAATTAATATACCAATATTTTTTTATTTATTGTATAATAAACACTACTATCAGAAGGGAGCATTTATGAAAAAGTGTAAACAATCTAATAATAAACTTGAAAATGAGTTATTTAAAAGTGTATATGACAAAACCCCGGACTATATAAAAGAATTAAATTTAATGGATTTTTCAAAAAACGGTGAATTTACATTTACATTAAAAAAAGAACATCTTAAACCATATGATGCCAAAACAAATCCTGAAGGCTTAAATTTATATGAATGGTTTGCAAATTACTCCAAAGAAGCAAAGGTTTCAACTGCAGGGATAAGAGGGCCGCAAAACATTCTTTTCCCGCAGGATACAAGATTTCCAATTAATTTAGTCGGAATAGTTCTTGCGACTTTAGCAAAAGCACTTGTTGCAAAAGAAAAATACAAAGGGAAAGAAATTTTAAAAGTAGCCGGCAGAGAAGTAAGGTATAATTCAGCATTATTTCTGGATGCAATAGCAAGAATTCAGGCAGCCCAGGGTATAAAAACACTTGTTCCGGCAGGGAAGCAGACAATTCCTATCTGGCTTGCGTCATTTTTAGCATTCAAGCTTGACCTTGTAGGCGGAGAATATATCACATCAAGCCACGGGATTTCCGTAAAAAATGCCACAAAGGACTTAAATTCCCAAGGTTCACAGTATCTTCCTGAAGAATCTTTGGAATTTGTTGATAAAATTCAGGAAATTTTTGACGAAACAGAAAAAAAAGGCTGTTACGAAATTAAAATTGCAGCCAATGACAACCCGCTTATTGATGAGAATATAATGAAAAAACTCAATGACGGAGTAGATTTATACGTAGAATATCTGCAATCCGGTGTAGCAAAAAAAATCAATCTTGACTTAATCAAAAATTTTGAAAACAAGATTGTCATTGAAAATGTGGGAGGTTCTGCTTACAGAACACTTTCAAGAGTTCTTGAAAAATTAAAAATCTCAGATAAATTTGTATGGTTCAATATTGAAGAAGATCCGTTTTTCCACTCTATCGGGAAATACGATGAAACTCCAAAGGGAGAAAAAACTTTTTACGATTATTCGGTTGATGCAACAGTGCTTGCAAAACGTAAAAACGGAGAAAAATTCTTTCCGGTAATCGAAACACTTCATTATGAAGAAAAATTAAAAGATATGCCGGTTGGAACAGCAGTGTTAATAACAGATCCGGATCATGACCGGCTTACAATTACACAAACAGAAAGCATAGAAAGAATTCATTATTTGGACGAAAACGGCATTGATTATGTAAAACTTGATGATAAAACAGTCCTCACTGTATTTACTGCAAATCAGGCATTCTTAATGCTAATGGATTTCTGGGCAAAACAGTTAAAAGCTGAAAAATTATGGGATAATCATCCAAGATTTATGATTAAAACAACAGCCTCTGCGCTATCCTGGGATGAATGGGCGGCTAAACAGGGGGTTAAAGTTGTAAATGTTCCTGTCGGGTTTAAAGAAATCGCTAACATTATGAAAAAAGTTGAATTACAGCTTAAAAAACACCCTGAAAAAGATGTGATTGTTGACGATGTATTCGGAAATTCTATAAATCTCGGCAAAAATCCTCGTTTGCTGTTCGGCGGAGAAGAATCCGGCGGAATGATTATGGGAACTGAAGATTTAATAAAATCTTTAGCCAGCCGTTCAGCGGTTGCAATGAGAGAAAAAAGTGCTACAGAAGCAATAATCGTTGCTTCAGCGTTAATTGCCAAATTAAAGGATACCCCTTTATCAACACACTTAAAAAACATTTTTGATAAAAATGATATTGTCGGCAGATACGACACTCGTGTAGATATCGCTTACTATAACGAATCCGAACCGGATATTAACAAACTCAAAGAAGCTAAAACATTAGGGGAAGCAAAACGCACAAAAAATGATTTATTCTATCTTTCTATGGCAATTGCCGTAAAAGAAGGAGTAATGACAATTGATGATGTGAAGGAAGTGCTAAATGACTCATTCAAGAGCCTTATATTTGATAATTTAAAATCAATAAAATTTGTCGGCGACGGAACTTATATGGAATTCACAGACAAGTACATTGAAATAAGACCGTCAGGCACTGATGCAAAAACAAAGGCATACGGCGGAGGCTCTAATAAAGGAATTCTTGAAACATATGCAGGAGCAATGGGCAATTATAATGGCGAAAGAACAGAACTTCATAAAAAATACATTTCAGATAAGTTTTATAATGAGTCAAAAGAAAAGGCAATGGATTACTACCTGAAATTTGTAGAAAAAGATGCAAACAATGAACCGTTTGTAATTCCTGAATATAAATTCTAATCCAAAAATTAAAACTAAACCCCTGAAAGGCAGATAATTTCTATCTTGTTTCAGGGGTTTAACTTTTTTACAATCAAAAATTCAGCTTTTCACCGACTTTATACTTGTTATAAGTTAATATCCGTAGTAAAAGAATGCGGCAGTAATAAAATTGTCTGCCGTATTCTTTATTAGAACTGATCCATAATTTTTTCAGCTTCCAAACGTCGTTTTTCACGTACTGTTTGTACTGTATTAATAGTCTTTTCTTCTTTCATTTTTGCTTCAATGCTTTCTTTTGTAAAAGATTCAGGTTTGAAATTTTGCCAGCCCCAGCAGCCGACTGCTATAATCAAAACCAATATCACAAATCTTACCATAAATAACTCTCCTTTTTATTAATTATAACAATTTTATATGTTTTCTTCAATAGTTGCGTCATATTTTTATAGGATTTTTGTTAAGAACTTGTTAAAATGAAAACTTTATAATATAATAACTGTCGTGTAGTGTACACTTATGTGAAGGGAGACATTATGATTAAAAAGTTTACTGCTCCAAAAGCGTTGATGGCTCTGGCTGTCACTTTGCTGATGGGCATTTCGCCTGCTCTTGCAAGCGAAGCTGATTTGGTTGTCCCTAGTATCAAAGATGCCAATCCTTTTAACTTTAACTTGTTATTTTGGGGGATTATTGTATCATTTGCTGGTTTGATACTTGGATTTATCGAATTTTTAAGAGTTAGAAAATTGGAAGTTCACACAGCTATGGCTGATGTTGGTAATACAATTTTTGAAACTTGTAAAACTTATCTTGTTCAACAAGGCAAGTTCCTGTTCTGGTTGGAAGTATTAATCGGTCTTTGTATCGCATTTTACTTCGGATACCTGCAGCATATGCCGGCAACAGATGTGTTGATTATTTTAGCGTGGTCTGTTATTGGTATTTTGGGTTCTTACGCTGTAGCTTGGTTCGGTATCAGAATGAACACTCTTGCTAACGCGAGAACTGCTTTTGCATCATTAAAAGGAAATCCGTTGAATATCTTGAATATTCCGTTGAAAGCCGGTATGTCAATCGGCGTTTGCTTGGTTTCTGTTGAATTGATATTGATGCTTACAATTTTGTTATTTGTTCCTGGACATCTTGCAGGCGCCTGCTTTATAGGTTTTGCTATCGGTGAATCTTTAGGTGCTTCTGCTCTTCGTGTTGCCGGCGGTATCTTTACTAAAATTGCAGATATCGGTTCTGACTTGATGAAAATCCAATTCGGTATCAAAGAAGATGATCCAAGAAACCCTGGTGTAATTGCAGACTGTACAGGTGATAATGCCGGCGATTCTATCGGACCTACTGCCGATGGTTTTGAAACTTACGGTGTAACCGGCGTTGCTCTTGTTTCATTTATTTTATTAGGTGTAAAACCTGAATATCAGGTTCAGTTGTTAACCTGGATTTTTGTTATGAGATATTTAATGATTGTAACTTCTGTTGTTGCTTACTGGATTAATGGTCTTGTAACAAGAGTTTATGCAAAATCTGCAGAAAAATTTGATTTTGAAAAACCTTTAACAAATTTGGTTTGGTTGACTTCAATTTTGTCAATTGTTATGACTTTTGGCGTAAGCCACTGGTTGTTAGCTCCTATGGGCGGCAATTTATGGTTAGTATTATCAGCTATCATTTCTTGCGGTACATTAGGTGCAGCGTTAATTCCGGAATTTACAAAAATATTCACTTCTCCAAAAGCATTGCATACTGAAGAAGTTGTTACTGCTTCAAAAGAAGGCGGTGCTTCTTTGACAATCCTTTCAGGTATTGTATCAGGTAACTTCTCTGCTTTCTGGATTGGTGCAGTTATTGTATTATTAATGGGTATTGCATATTTTGCAAGTATTCATATCCCTGCTGATGTAATGATTTATTCATCAGTATTTGCATTTGGTTTGGTTGCATTCGGCTTCTTAGGCATGGGGCCTGTTACTATTGCAGTTGACAGTTACGGCCCTGTTACCGATAACGCTCAATCAGTTTATGAATTATCATTAATTGAAGATATTCCGAATGTTGCTGAAGAAATTGAAAAAGATTACGGTTTTAAACCTGACTTTGAAAATGCAAAACAATACCTGGAAGAAAATGACGGTGCAGGTAACACATTCAAGGCAACTTCTAAGCCGGTATTAATCGGTACTGCTGTTGTTGGTGCTACTACCATGATTTTCTCACTTATTTTGGTTATCCAAAATACATTGGGTATTCAGCCGGAAGCTGTTCTTAACATGTTAAATCCATATACATTGTTAGGTTTACTGGCTGGCGGTGCTGTAATTTACTGGTTCAGCGGCGCTTCTATGCAGGCTGTTACAACCGGTGCATATAGAGCTACCGAATACATCAAAGATAATATTAAACTTGACGATGAATCAAGCAAATCTGCAAATCTGGCTAATTCAAAAGAAGTTGTTAAGATTTGTACCCAATATGCACAAAAAGGTATGATTAATATCTTTATTTCGTTATTTGCATTTGCGTTGGCACTTGCTTGTTTATCAGCTCCTGTGATTGCTGAAAACCCTGAATTTGCAAACAGACCTGTAGCATTCTTCGTAAGCTACCTGATTGCAATTGCGGTATTTGGTTTGTTCCAGGCTGTATTTATGGCAAATGCCGGCGGATGCTGGGATAATGCTAAGAAGATTGTTGAAGTTGATATGAAGGAAAAAGGAACTCCGCTTCACGATGCAACTGTTGTAGGTGATACAGTTGGTGATCCGTTCAAGGATACTTCTTCTGTTGCTATGAACCCGATAATCAAATTTACAACATTATTTGGTTTATTGGCAATGGAAATCGCAATCAGCGAAGCTTTTAGAGAAGCTGCTCCGATTGCAGGTATTATCTTCTTGCTAATTGCATTATTCTTTGTATGGAGATCTTTCTACGGAATGAGAATTCCTACTAAGAAATAAACTATTTGACAATAGTAAAAAAGCTTGAACAATTTGTTCAAGCTTTTTTTGTGTCTGGGCACGAAATTTTATGTTACATAATGCTTGTACACGAAATGTAATTAGAAACTTCAGATTAACGCCATCATTACAACAGTAATGATGTGTTTGTCGTTCTAAAGTAATCTGGTTAATTACTTTCAAAGTTTAGTTTTTTATAATATAATTTCATATGTTATGATAAATGATTTGACTACAGGAAACCCCTTAAAACTTATATTAATATTTTCCGTGCCATTGCTTATAGGAAATATTTTTCAACAGTTTTATAATATTGCTGATATTGTGATTGTAGGAAGAACCCTCGGAATAAATGCTCTTGCATCGGTTGGGGCGGTTGCTCCATTGTTTTTCCTTATAATGTTTGTGGTTGTTGGTATGACAAACGGGTTTGCTGTAATAACAGGCCAGCGTTTCGGTGCAAAAGACTATGACGGGGTTAGGCGTTCTGTTACAATGTCTACTATATTGAGTACTGTTTTAACCCTGTTTTTTACATTTTTATGTTTAGGGCTTATGGATTACCTCTTAAAATGGATGCAGGTGCCGGCTCAAATTTATAAAGATGCATATATTTATATTGAAATTGTTATTATAGGTTTGTTTACTGCAAATTTTTATAATTTGCTGGCAAGTATTGTAAGGGCATTGGGTGATAGTAAAACACCTCTTTATTTTTTGATTTTTTCGTCAATTTTGAATGTATTTCTGGCGCTTTTATTTATCTTGGTATTTCATTGGGGGGTGCCGGGTTCTGCTGTTGCTGTCGTTTTATCCCAGGCTTTTTCAGTTATTTTGTGTTTTTTGTATGTTAAAAAGCATTTCCCGATTTTGCATTTAAAACGCGAAGATTGGGTTTTTAATAAGAAAGAGGATTGGCAGTTCGCGCTTGAACATTTGAATGTCGGATTTCCTATGGCTGTTCAGTTTTCTATTTTGGGGCTTGGTATTTTGATTATTCAAAGTGTTTGTAATTCATTCGGTGCGGATGTAATTGCGGCAATGACAGCAGCATTGAGAATTGAGCAGATTGCGACAATGCCGATGGTTTCGTTTGGGGTTGCTCTGGCTGCTTTTGTTGCGCAAAATTTCGGAGCCAATAATTTCAAACGGATTAAAGTAAGCGTCAAAAAAGTTTCTGTTATTAATTTACACCTAAGCATAATTATGGCTTTTGTAATGCATTTTTGGGGAAGCGAGTTCGTTAAGATTTTTATTGGCGGACAGAATCCGGATGTAATAAAAATTGCACATGATTATTTGTTTATAAGTTCGCTTTTCTATTTCTTCCTGTCGCAGATTTTTATTTACAGAAATGCATTGCAGGGGCTTGGGCGTGCAACTATTCCGCTTTTGGCGTCTGTTGGAGAATTAGCCATGAGAGCATTTGCTGCAATATATCTTGCCGTAAAATTTGGTTATGTCGGGATGTTTTATTCCGGGCCTATTGCCTGGGTCACGGCATCGCTTGTGCTAGCAGGCGGGTATTATACAAATATTCACCGTTTTATTAAAGAAGCTCAGGAAGCAGCCCGGAGTAAATCTGTTATTAAATCTTAAATCTTCCGATATTATTCCCGTATTTATCCATTTGAATGTATGTGCCGTCGGACTCTTTTCTTAATGAACCTGTCTGGTTTCCGTATTTGTCATACGTATATATCCTATCTCCGGAAGTCCTGAATGAACCTGTGTTGTTCCCGTATTTATCCATAAATATTCCGCTGCCATCGGAATTTAATTTCATGGAACCGGTTTGATTACCGTATTCATCATAGCTGGTCACTCTGCCGTCATTATTTTTGTAGGAGCCGGTTTTGTTTCCGTATTTGTCATACGTTGTTGTCGTACCGTTATTTGTACTAAAAGATCCTGTCTGATTCCCGTATTTGTCATATGTGTAAGACCTGGATGCAATGGCTGCGCTTGATAACATAAAGAGTGATAGTGTTAGTATTAATATTTTTTTCATATAAACTCTCCTTTTTCTTGATTATACCAAAAAGGAGAAACAATGAAAAGAGTATTACAGCGTCATACTTACTAAGCAATCTGCCGCAACGTAATAAGTCGATATCCAGAGCGAATGCGAAGGCTCTATTCTTATACGAGATTCTTCGGGCTAAAGTCCTCAGAATGACATCTTGCGTCATTGCGAAACGCGCAGCGTTGAAGCAATCCAGAAAACACTTACATAAGCCATGTTATCT
>CALUUU010000063.1 GCA_944324035.1 Candidatus Gastranaerophilales bacterium | reverse complement strand
CATCACAAGATGTTAACGAAAAAGCAATGACGCGGTATTTGCGAAAACTTGAGGATAACGTTATAGACAACATTATTTTGGCAAAAGCAGACAGACTTTCTGCAAGAGGGGAAGTTATAACCGATGAGATTATTGAAAGCAATATACGAAATCTTGATAAGCTGCTTGAATTTTACTTCTCTTCGCTTGAAACGCTGGCGCCCCTGCCAAAACTTCTTGACGGCAACGATGTCATGCAGATTTTGAATATCAAGCCATCTCCAAAACTCGGAGAAATTCTAAATACTCTCCACGAAGCCCAACTTAACGGGGAAGTAAACACTAAAGAAGAAGCTGTTACATACATTAAAAAGTTAAAAGTAATGTAATTATACTTGAAATTGTTCAAAAATAGTTTATAATAATAAATAAAAGGAGAATAGTTAAATGAAAAGTATTGATATGACAAGAATTTCCAGGGGGGGCTAAGTTATAAGTATAGCAAGGGTTTTACGCTTGCTGAAGTTTTAATTACCCTCGGTATTATTGGCATTGTTGCTGCTATGACTCTGCCTTCGCTTATTCAAAATAATAAAAACAAAGAAGTTGAAGCCAGGTTGAAAAAAATTTACTCAGTCATGAATCAGGCTGTTCTGCTCTCTGAATTAGATAATGGTCCAAAAGAATATTGGGATTGCCGTTTATCAAGTAAGAATTTTGTAGAAAAATATTTTTTCCCTTATATACGGAACGCAGTTCAAAAAACATTTACCGGATATGGAGGCGGAAATATAGCATTATATTTTCTTGATGGAAGTATATTAATAAGCAAAACATCAGGAAGCTGTTCTTATGATTTTTTCTTCTATCCTAACGGGAAAAATTTTACTCAGAATAGATTTACCACACAAGATGAAGACGATAACTGGACAACTGACAGACCTGATAGCGGAATAACCTTTTTTGCATTTAGGTTTGCTCCAAACAGCGACTATGGTTGGGAAGATAAATTTCATAAGAAAAAAGGATTTGAACCATATAAGTGGAAAATGACAAGCAATACGGTAGAAGCAACCAAAAGCGAACCGGCTTCTTGTACCAAAAATAGCAGCAACCGCGGATACTGTACGGCTCTCATACAGCTAAACAACTGGGAAATTCCGGAAGATTATCCGATTAAAGTTAAATAAAAAATAACAATTAAATATCAATTATACAAAAAGCAGCCGACCGATTAACCGCGGCTGCTTTTTTATAAAAAACTTATATTATTACTCCCCCATCTGAGCGTTAGCACCGCTCACAACTTCCACGATTTCCTGAGTAATCGCAGCCTGACGGGACTTATTGTATTCTACAGAAAGGTTCGCAATCATCTGTTCTGCATTGTTTGTAGCAGCTGACATCGCTGTCATTCTTGATGCAAGCTCACTTGCCTGAGCTTCCAGTAATGATTGATAAATTATATTTGTTACATACATAGGTACAATTTTTTGCAAAATATGATGTTTATCAGGCTCAAACTCCATCAAAGGGTCAATAATATTATCATGAAGTCTTTCTGAATCTTCACCAAGCTTTTTAAGCGGAAGTACAACCCAATCTTCAACAAAATAACTCATCATATTCTTAAAACGCGTTGTAATAATCTCTATCTTATCAATTTTTTCGTTGACAAAATAGTCCGCCAAATCTTCTGTAATAAGTTTTACACCTTCCGGTGTAGGTGTTGCGGCAACACCAAGGTATGTCTTAACAATTTCACAATCATAAGCCAAAATTTTTCTTTTTAAAGCAGAATAACCCTTTTGCCCGATTATAAACAAATATGTTCTTATACCTTGAGAAGAATACTCCTCAATTGCCTTAATCGTTCTTCTTACAACATTTGCGTTATAAGCCCCTGCCAGTCCCTTATTTGAGGAATTAACAAGGATTCCGACTGATTTTACGGGGCGCACACTTAAAAGAGCCGGATAATTGTCAACTGCGGACTTTATCTTTAATGTTGCAGCACTGTAATCTCCTACAGAATACAAAAGCTTTTTAAACATTGCATTCAAATTTTCCGTAAACGGACGTGATGCCTTTACGGTATTTTCTGCCTTTTTAACCTTTGCCGCGGCAACCATCTTCATTGCACGCGTAATTTTTTTCGTACTTTCTACACTCTGTATTCTGTTTTTAATATCTTTTAAGTTTGTCATAACACACCTGCTAATCTACAATCAACATGAAGAGAATAATCAAAAGTAAACAAAAGCTCAAAAAAGGCAGTATTGATAAACATTTCACAAAGTTAATGCACTTTGGGCTGTCTTTACAAACCACAATACCATCCTGCTTTTCAATACATTCAAGGCATAAGCCCTTACCGCAAGCTTTGCATACTCCGAAAGCATCTCTGTCATGGTGATTATAGCATTTCATAATTTATCTCCTTTAACTTAGAAAGTTTTCTTGAAAGTATTAATAGCATCCTTCAATGCGTTTTTATCATCATCTGAAAGCGCACTGCCCTCATTAAGTCTTGCCATTAAATCTTTCAAATTGCCTGCCAAATATGCAGACAAATCTTTCTTAAATCTGCCTATTTCAGTATTAGGAACATCGTCAAGCAAGCCTTCATTAGCGGCGAACAGGACACAAACCTGTTCTGCAACACTCAAAGGCGCATATTGAGGCTGCTTAAGAACTTCTGTCAGTTTTTCACCTCTCAAAAGCTGGTTTTTAGTTGCCTGATCAAGATCAGATGCAAATTGAGCAAATGCTTCAAGTTCTCTGTATTGTGCTAAATCAAGTCTTAATTTACCTGCAACCTGCTTAATACCTTTTGTCTGAGCAGCACCGCCTACACGTGATACTGAAATCCCGGCGTTAATAGCTGGTCTTACACCTGCGTTAAACAAGTTGGATTCAAGGAATATCTGACCGTCAGTAATTGAAATTACATTTGTCGGAATATACGCTGAAACATCACCTGCTTGAGTTTCAATAATAGGCAATGCAGTGATACTTCCGCCGCCTAGTTCATCATTCAGTTTTACTGCACGTTCCAAAAGTCTTGAGTGAAGATAGAAAACATCACCCGGATAAGCTTCACGTCCCGGCGGTCTTTTAAGAAGCAAACTCATTGCACGATATGCCTGCGCGTGCTTACTTAAATCATCATAAACAATCAAAACATCTCTGCCCTGTTCAAGGAATTCTTCACCGATAGCAACACCTGCAAACGGAGCAATATATTGAAGCGGAGCTGCTTCATTCGCAGTCGCAGATACGATAATTGAATATTCCATTGCACCGTGTTCTTCCAAAGTCTTGGCAATTTGGGCAACAGTAGAAGCTTTTTGACCAATTGCAACATAAATACAAATTACATTCTGACCTTTTTGGTTGATAATTGTATCAATAGCAATTGCTGTCTTACCTGTCTGACGGTCGCCGATAATCAATTCACGTTGCCCGCGCCCGATAGGAGTCAAAGCATCTATCGCAGTTAAACCTGTTTGCAGCGGCTGGTGAACAGATTTTCTTGTTACAATGCCGGGAGCAACTCTTTCAATAGGACGAGTCTTGGAATATTCATATTCCCCTTTGCCATCAAGAACTTTACCTGTCGGGTCAACAATTCTGCCGATTAGTCCGTCACCTACAGGTACAGATGCAATACGTCCGGTAGTTTTTACAGTCATACCTTCTTTAATATGAGTGTAATCACCTAAAATTACAACCCCGACATTATCTTCATCAAGGTTCATCGTAATACCAAGAGTATCTTTCCCGTCATCAAAAACAACAAGCTCACTTGCCATAACATTACGTAAACCGTAAATTCTTGCAATACCGTCACCGATTTCAATAACACGTCCGGTGTTCGCAATCTCGGTCTGCAGTTCAAAATTTTCGATTTTACTTCTGATTATAGAGCTAATTTCATCTGGTTTAATAACTGCCATAATTTCCTCTTTCAGTTTTACTTTAACATCAAACTTTTGCTTAATTTATCAATACGGTTTTTCAAACTCATATCAATAACATCATCTTTAATTTTAACCGTTATGCCGGCAATAATATTCTCATCTACATTCCACTCCGGCTGAACAGTCTTACCTAATTTTTCGTTTAATTTTTGCACAATTCTGTTTTTGTAATCATCGTTGAGCTCAACTGCTGAAACAATAATTACAGGCTGAATATTTTTTATCTCATTTAACTTATTAATAAAATCAGCATAAATTGCTCCAAATTCGGATATACGCTTTTTAGATATTAATATCTTCAGAAAATTAATAAGATGCGGATCTATGTTACTTTCAAAAATACTTTCTAAAACTTCCGCTTTTGCATTATCAGTAAATGAAGGATTTTCAAGCATATTTCGCAGCTCGGAAGAACTTGCAAATGTGTCATTTATATCAGATAAATCAGCAGAAAGCTTATCAAATGGCACAAGCCCTTCTTCACCAATCTCAATAAGAGCTTCTGCATAATTTTTTGATGCTAATGAAATTTGTTCAATTGATTTTGTCATAACTTAAATTTTCACCTTATCTAGTTCATTTATGCTTTCTTCAATATATTTTTTGTGTAAATCAGGTTCGTTTGCCAAACGCGATTTTACATAATTGCGCGCAAGTTCAACCGATGCCTTTGAAGTTTTATCAGTTAAAGAAGTAACAAGTGTTTTCTCCTCAGCCTCAATTACCTTGTGAACATTTGCCTCAATTTGTCTAACTTTTCTTTCAATATTCTCAACAATAGAAGCCGCTACATTTTCTGCCTGATTTGATGCAAGAGTCAATTTTTCAGATATCTCGTCATCTATATGCTCAATCTTGGACTTTGCATCTGTATAGCTGTTATAAGCGTTCTCTTTTGCCTGTTTGGATTTTTCAATAGCTTCAACAATATCATTCTTTAATTTTTCAACTGCTGCCTTTACGTTAAGCTTCTGCATAACAGCAATTATCAAAATCAAAAGTATAATAAAGTTAAATGTATTTGATTCAACTATTAAATTCCAAAAATTTACTAATTCACCCATTATTTAACTCCATCCAATGATACTGTTTCAGGGATTTTAACATCCATACCCATAACTTTAGAAGCAATAGATTCTGCAAGACCGATAACCTTGGAATTTAAAACCGGCGCCGCTGCTTCTTTTTCCTGTTCCAAGGCAGCTTTGCGGGATTTTATATCTTGTGCAGATTTTTTAGAAGCCTCATCCGTCAAAGCCTTGCCTTTGGAATTTTCACTTTCAATTCTGTCAGAGATAAGTTTTCTTGACTTAGTATCAGCTTCACCAAGACGGTTATCTCTGTCTGTCAGAATTGCCCGGGCATCATCATCAAACTTTTTTGCATCGGAATAATTAGTATCAAGCAAGTCATTACGTTTGGCAATAACATCAGTCAAAGGAATATAAAAAATCTTGTTCATAATGCCTACAAACAATAAAAAGCTTACAATTGATACTAAAAATGTTGCATTAAATTCCATGATGAAATACTCCGATAAAATTATTTTCCTAATAACATAAATGCGATAACGAATGCATACAATGCACAAGCTTCAGCAAGAGCAGCACCTAAAAGGAAGAAACCCATTGCCTTACCTGCGACTTCCGGCTGGCGTGAAATAGCATCCATCAAACCTTTTGTTGCAATACCAATACCAAGACCGGCACCGGTTGCACCAAAACCGATTGCAAGACCTGCTCCTAATTGTGCTAAATTCAAATTTTCCATAACTTTTCTCCTTATTTTAACTTATAAACGAAAATATCAAATTAATGTTCTTCTCCGGCCGCAGAGCTGATATATGCAACAGTAAGCATCATAAATACTGTTGCCTGAATGAATGCAACCAGAATTTCAAATAACATTATCGGCAAAGGCAGAAAATATGCACTTGCACCCAATAATATTGAAACAAGAATTTCTCCTGCAAAAATATTTGCAAAAAGTCGGATTGCCAAACTCAAAGGACGTGTAATCATTTCCAAAAGTTCAACCAGAGCCATTACAATACCGATAAATGAAAACTCGTGAAGAAAGAATTTCGGGCCTTTCTTCATAATACCGGCCCCAATATAATAAATCAAAACAATAATAGCCATTGCGGCGGTTAAGTTTATATCATTTGTCGGAGAAGCAAGCTCCCCTTGCTTGATATGAATAATCCTTAAAGGAAGCTGTCCCATAAGGTTGGCAAACAAAATGAAGAGGAACAAAGAAGCAACAAGCGGAATATGCTGTCTGTTCTGGACCGGCATCATAGTATCCATTATTTCCGAGAAAAATTCCATAATTTTTTCGCAAAAAGCCTGCAATTTACCCGGAACAATTGATAAATGACGAGTTGCAATCAAAGCAAAAACAATCAGACAAATCATTGCAAACCACATAGTAAAAATTGTATCAAGGTTAAAGCTCAATGTATGTCCGAAAATTGTAGTTGTATAAATCCAATGTTCCATAGATTACTCTCCCCTATGATTTTATCCTAACACGTAAAAAAAAAAGCGCAATATATTTTTTGTTTACGCTAAAATATAGTAAAAGCGGGCAATACGGGGGCTATATGCAAAAAATTCACTTAAAAGAAATTAATTCAACTAACACATACGCAAAAGAAAATATAGAAAAATTTGCAGATAAAACTGTAATATACACAGACCGGCAAACCGCAGGGCGCGGGCGGTTTACACGCACCTGGGTTGATCTGGGGTGTAGAAATTTATACATGACAATTATTCTACACCCGGGTGAAAAATTTCTTGAAACATACTCAAATCTAACCCAATATCTTTCGCTCAAAACCTGCCAAACTCTTGAAGAATACGGCGTTAGTCCGCAAATTCGCTGGCCGAATGATAATCTGGTAAACAATAAAAAAATTTCAGGAATACTTTCAGAAGCTGTTTTTCGCTCCAACACTCTAAAAGGAATAGCGCTTGGTATTGGTGTAAACTTAAATGCTAAAATTGAAGATGTCAAGGCTATTCCTGACAGAATTGCCACATCACTTAACCTTGAAACAGGATATGAAATTGAGCGAGATATTTTTATGGATAGGCTTTTAGAAGTTTTTTTTGAAGATTACGATAACTTTTTAAAAGAAGGATTTCCATATATTAAAAGTGAATATACAAAATATTTAACAGGACTTGGCAAAACTATTACTATACAACATTTAAAAAATCAAATAACAGGAACTTTTGACTCTGTGAATGATGACGGAACAATCAAAATAATAACTCCAAAGGGGGAGTTAAATCTTTCTATTGGTGATATACTCTAAAAAAAGCAAACAGGAGAGTATATAAAAATGAAAAATATTAATATACTGGTATGGGGAAACAGTGCCAGGGAACATGCTGTTTCTCAAGCTATAGCCCAATCTCCATTACTAAACACGCTATATACCACAAGAGATTTCAAAATTCCCGGAGCAGAAATTTTTTCATTTGAGAGTAAAAATTTTAAACAAGCCGCACAAAAAGCCTCTGAACTTGGAATCAACCTTGTTATCATCGGCGATGAAGAGGCACTGTGCTCCGGAGCAGTTGATATTTTTAACAAAGCCGACATTGCTGCAATTGGTGTAAACAAACAATTTTCTCAATTAGAAAAATCTAAACTGTTCTGCAAAAAATTTATGGATAAATATGGTATCAACAGTGTCCCGAATTTATCGGATAAATCGAATATATTCCCGCAGGTCATTAAAATAAACGGATTTTGCAAAGGGAATAACTGCACAAATATCATCCGCTCAAACAGAGAAAAATTCCAAATAATAGAACGAATTCAAAATAAAGAATATTTTACGGAAGAGTATCTTGAAGGAAACAAAATTTCTGTTGTCACATATGTTTGCGGGGATAACATAATACATTTTCCGCCGCTCAAAAAAAAAAAAAAAACAAATATAACATATTGCCCTGTGAATTTAAATGCTAACCAGAAGCTTAAATTAAATGTTTACCTGTGCAAACTTGAATATGCTCTAAAACTTGAAAACGCAAATTTCAACGGCTTTCTCACTTCAAATCTTATTTGGACAGAAGAGTGCTGGTGTGTCATAAATTATAAGATTACTGCAAAATCCTGCGAGCTTATTAGTATTTTAAATCACATAAAAGGGGATTTTCTTGATATACTGCTGACCGGTGCACTTCCGGAATACAAAGATGGTATCAGCGCAGCGCTGCCTATATTCATAAATAAATCAGACGTCAATAAAGAAATTTTTCTTCCGGAAAAAGAAAATGTTAAAAAGTACTATCAAGACATAAAGTTTGCCGGGAACACAATGCTGACAAGCGGAGAACAAATCTTTGTTCTTGCAGAAAACTCTGAAAATCCGATAAAAGCCTTAACAGATTATGCAGGCAGAATAAAAATAGATAATAAAAGTGCTATATGTAATCTTTAACACGGCTCATTATTTACCGGAATAAAACAAGTTAACCCTCAAAGCGTGCTTTGAAAGAGCGTTTTTGAGCCGGAGCAATTTCAACAGGCTGAGCATTTTCTATCTGAACTTTTTGTTCAGTTTCCGGGAAATTATATTTATACTCGCCTGCAGCAAAAGAAAGACGCTCCAGAAGTTCCGGCTCTCCAGCCTCACTTGCAGTTACCTCAACAATATTTTTAAGCACAAAATCGTTTTCTGCTTTTTCAAGTTGGATAATATAATCAAAAAATTCTGCGAATTTTAATTTTGCACGCTTCTCACTGCATCTAAAATTGGCAGCCTGAGCCATAGCATACATATTTAGCGACTCCTCGGGGGATTCCGCCTGAACACACGCAACAAATCCGGTACTATGAGCAAGTCTGTCCGCAAGTTCAATATTGAATATAATTTCATTTACATCAGAAAAAATATACTGCGGATTTGTGGCAAGTACAGCTTTTATCAAAGTTACCCGTTCACATTGAGACAAATTTTCAATATTATAATGCTCTAAATCAGTTTCAATAAAATCACCTTCCTCAAAAACCGCCAAGGATGAATTTGCCTCAGTGCAGCAATTAATAAAGGCATTAAGCAGCGTTGTCTTACCTGCTCCGGAAGGCGCTGAAATTAAGAAATGCCTGCCTTCACCAATAGCTGAACTCAAAAATTTTGTTATATCTTCATTCAGAATTTTATTCTTCTCTAAAATGTCAAATGTATATTTAATATCCGGTATTTTTTTTAAAATTAGCTGAGGAGCACAAACCGGCTCTGCAATTATCGTTACTGCAAGGTTATTAAATTTGAAATTTACAACAGAAGATGCTTTGCCTGAAAGCTCCAATAATTTTGAAATTAAAAATTCCAGCTGCTTTCTATCAAGAGTAATGTCGGATTTTAGTATTTCTCCGTTTATATTCATTAAAATATATTCATGTGACTTTACAAAAACAGATGACACATTTTGCTGTGAAAGTAAAAAATCAAGTGGCCCGAAACCATATACAGAGTTAATAAAATAAGCAAAAATCCTATCCTTTTCAGCGTCTGAAAGCGGCTTTTGCGATAAATCCCCATTTAGCTTTGCATTTAAAAAATTTATTATAAGAGCCTTTTGCTCATCAGTTGTATAATCAAACCATACCGGGATTGAAGCAATTTTTAAAGATAATTCCTTAGACAACTCTTTACATAATGAAAATATCTCCGGGGTAAACACCACATCAGAAGTATTTTCTATGGCTGGCAGTAAATCAAATTTTTTGAGGCGTTCCTTAAATGTCAAAACTCAACTCCTTAAAATGTCATCCAATCTTTTAGTATTTTCACCGGAAAACTTTTTTATTAGATTAGTTCTGTAAACACTGTCTGATACATGGATAGCAAGTTCTTTAAAGCTGTTTGCCACGTTAGAATTCGGATTTAATTCAGAAAGCAGCAATCCCTTATTAATAGAAGCCATCATTGCAAAGTAATTATTAGGCACCTTCCAGTAAATATTCTTTTTCAATAAATCAACAGTATCTTCAATACTAATCTCATCATTTTCCATAAATCTGTTTATAATAATTTGCACTTTCTCTTTATCATAACCAAGTTTATTAAACAAATCAAGACAGCGCTCACAGTTACGAAGAGCCGGCAGGTTCACGATTGTAACCAGGAAAATTAAATCTGATGAATCAAGCACCGTAACTGTTTTGGCGTCAAAATGTGAATCTGTATCCACTACAATATATGAAAAACTTTCCTTCAAAATCTCAAAAAGTTTAGAAATCTGCTTAGGCGAAACATTTTCAGCCTGCTTAAAATAAGGAGGATCCGCCAGCACATATAAACTCGTATTTTTATACTGCTCCATTGTTGCCATTAGAAAATCCTTATTTACAGTATTTAAATTTTTCAGCACGTAGGAAATATCAAAAGATGGCTTTAAATCCATAAACGTTGTAATATCACCGAGCTGAAAATTTAAATCTACCAAAGCAACATTTTCTTTAGTTATTTTTGCAAGTTCATACGCCAAATTTGAGGCAATAGATGTTTTTCCAATCCCGCCTTTATTAGAAAATACGGTAATAGTCTTGCATTTTGCCTGCTTTTGAATGTGTTCTGCAAATTGCTGCTTTACATTATTTACCGCATCAATAAATTCACTCTTAATAACCGGATAAGAAATAATTTCCTTTGCCCCGGCCCGAACTGTTTTTACTATATAATCAACATCAGGGTTTTCTTTTATTGCTAGAATCTCGTTGACAAGACCTTCGGATAGCTCTTCATCCGCATCAAGCCGCAACACCCATTTATTAGAGCATAATTCTTCTGCTACTTTTACCTGATGTCCTATGCTTATAAATTTATTATAAAAGAATCGGTCTGTGTATTCTCTTACAATGTTCTCTGTATTATCCGTACTTCCAGAATCGACCACGACGATTTCGTCCGCCACCTTTGCGAGAGCATCCATAGTTCTTCTTATGCGCAGCTCCTCGTCTTGTACTACTAAATACACAGATAGGCGTATCATGGTTTCCCCTCTTTTACAAGTAATTTCACTTCTATTATATCAGTTACATTAAAATTAT
>CALUUU010000062.1 GCA_944324035.1 Candidatus Gastranaerophilales bacterium | reverse complement strand
ATATTAAATTTAAAGAGATAGAATACTCCGAGTATCGTAAGGATTATCATCAAGATACCTTGATGAACCGTGGAAATAGCAAGTGCTGCAGATTTTTGAACCCCGAAAATTCCAAGCGCCAGGATATAAGCATACTGGTACGGCCCCAGAAATACGGATGTTGATGGAATCATTGTAGAGAAAGAGGTTAAGCTGATAACAAATAATCCTGCCGCAAATCCGAGTCCGAGATTAAAGCTGTTTACCATAAGAAAAGCAACATAGGTTTCTATTCCCCAGATGACAAAGCTTGATAAAAGGGCAATAGATGAGTATTTTAAACTATCGAGAACTTCAAATCCTTCCATAAAAGATTTTGAATATCCGCAGATTTTCGTAACAAGCCCTTCTAAAGCATTAGCTAGTCGTTGCGGCAGATAATCAAGCATTTTAATCATCCAATTGCAAATTGTATCAATTTTATCAAATTTGAAGATAATAAAAAATACGGCAAGGCTTCCGAGAAAAAGAGCTCCTATGCTATATGCTATATTTAGTATCCAATCATGTTTGCAATACATAAGTACCGCGGTTAAAAGAATAAAAAATACGCTTATACCATCTAAGGTTCTTTCCAAAATAATAGAGCCAAAGACTTTCATTTTTTTCTCATTTTTGACGGAACCCAGGTAATATGCTCTATATAAATCTCCGGCACGTGCGGGTAAAAAGATATTGAGCATGCTGCCGACAATAAAAATTTCTCCCAAGTTTATCCAGGAATACCTTGCATCATTCATTAAAAGAGCTTTCCAGCGAATTCCGCGAAGAAACATTGCAAGAGTGTATAAAACAACTATTGCCCAAATATTTTTAAAATTAAAATTTTTGAAAGTTATTATAAGCTCCTGCCAGTTAATCTTGTGGAAAATAACTGCAAGCAGAATAAGGGTAACTCCCAATGCCGCTATCTTTTTCTTACTCATAGCTTTTATATTACCACAAAATCATAGCAAGCGATATAGCAACTACAATAAAAGGCTCATAATTCTTGTACATGTCAAGCAATGACTAATAAGGGGCTTTTCATATTATCTATAGAATTTGCACTATAACTCCGACTCTTTTAAACTTGACTATGCATTCTATTCTTTGTATTCTGATATATGCAGAGCGATTAGGAGAAGATGTTAATGGAAGAATGTAATAATACTATGAAAAAGTTTACAACAGCTCAATTTTTGAATTTTTGTTTAGGATTTTTCGGACTGCAGTTTGCATGGCAGATGAGAATAATTTTATCCGGCCCTGTTACGGAAAGTTTAGGGGCATCCCCCTTTTTATATGGTCTAATCTGGCTTGCGGGCCCGTTTACAGGAATGGTAGTACAGCCGCTGGTTGGTACGATAAGCGATAAAACCAAATCTCCGCTTGGCAGAAGAAGACCGTATTTACTTGCAGGTGCACTGATTGCAGCTGTTGCATTATGGATTTTCCCTAATTCAGCTTCTGTTTCAGGTTTACTGCAAAAATTAACAGGTATAAATTTACCGGCATTAACCGCACTGTTTATTGCTGCGATTATGATATGGGTTATTGACGCATGCATTAATATTGCACAGGGGCCGTATAGAGCATTAATTCCGGATGTTGTTCCGCAGGAACAGCATTCTCTGGCTAATTCCTATATAAGTCTTGCAATAGGACTCGGCTCTGTATTTGCAGCTGCGACCGCACCGTTTTTAAAATGGGCTTTTGATTACCAAATGTCCATTCCGGCTCAGTTTATTATGGCTGCGCTTGCGTTTTCTCTTGGTATGATTTGGACATGCATCACGATAAAAGAACCACAGATAAAAATAGAAAACGAAGACGCTGAAAATAAAAAACAAAACAGCTCATTTATACAAGCTTTAAAGGACTTTTTCGCGTTATCACCGGAAGTTTCAAAAATTTGTCTTATGCAGTTTTTTACCTGGATAGGTACAATGTGTATGATGATATTTTTTACTCAATATGCCGTACACACTGTATTTAATGTACCGGATTTAACAACTGTCGACGGAATAAGCGCTAAGTTATACGAAAATGCATCCCTAAACGGTACGAATTTTTCATCTGTATGTTTTGCTATATTTAACTTTGTATGCTTTATCGTTGCAATTCCGATTGGAATCTTATCCGCAAAGTTCGGAAACAAAAAAGTTCATATTATATCATTAATATCAATGGTAGCTGCATACCTCGGGATGGCTTTTTCACATAATATTTATATTGTTGCCGGCATGATGGGGCTTGCGGGTATTGGCTGGGCAAGTATTTGCGCGCTTCCGTTTGCAATGCTTTCACAATATATAAAACCGGGTACAGAAGGCTCTGTTATGGGTATCTTTAATATCTTTATAGCCGGCCCGCAGGTTTTTGTCTGCACAATTGTTGCCTGGATAATATCAAAATGTGAATTCCCTGTCGGTGACGGTCTTGTTAATTATCATTGGGAATATACATTCCTCATAGGCGCGTTGAGTTTAGCTCTTGCGGCTGTTGTTGCAAAATGTGTTAAAGGGAAATAAACATGGCTGATAGTAACACTAATAAAAAAAAGATATTATTAATATACCCGCCTTCTCCTGTTATGAACAGAGAAGACAGATGCCAGCAGCCGACAAAAGAACTGCTGGTAATACCGCCCCTGCCGCCAAGTGATCTTATGTATTTAGCTGCAGTAGCCGAAAAAGCTGGTTTTGAGGCCAAAATAGCTGATTATAGCTTAGGCGGAAATTTTGAAGCTGATTTAAAAGAATTTCAACCTGATTATTTACTCATAAACGTAGCAACACCGACTTTTAAAAGTGACTTGAACGCTGTAACAATTGCAAAAGAAATTTGTCCGAATATTGTCACTATTGCAAAAGGCGCTGCTTTTCTAACCTTAGCTTTTGAAGTTATGTATTTTGCAAAAGATCTTGATATCATAATTTACGGAGAACCGGAATACACGCTAAAAGAAATCTTAGAAGGCAAAAATCACGGGGATATTTTAGGAATATATTACAGAGATGACTTGCGCGTGAAGTTTACAGGTCAGCGTCCATTTATTGAAGATTTGGATTCTTTGCCGTTTCCTGCAAGACACCTGGTAGATAACAATATATACAGACGCCCTGATACTGGAGAAGTTCAGGCTGTAATAAAGGTTTCCAGGGGTTGTCCGTTTCACTGCTTTTTCTGTCTTGCAACACCTGTTGCCGGGGCTAAGGTTAGAAAAAGATCTCCTGAAAATATTGTAGAAGAAATTAAAGAGTGTGTTAACAAATATGGCATTACAAATTTCTTGTTCTGGTCAGATATCTTCAACATAGATAAAGAGTGGGTAATGGAATTGTGCCGGCAAATAATCGACAGCGGGCTTAATATCACCTGGTCTGCAAACACAAGGGCAGACACCGCTGATGAAGAAATGGCTGAAATGATGTATAAAGCGGGCTGCAGGCTGGTAAGTATCGGCGTAGAAAGCGGTTCCCAGGAAATGCTGGATAAAATCGGGAAAAAAATTACGCTTGATGATGTCAGATTAACGGTTCGTATATTTAAGAAATTCGGGATAAAAATATATAACTATTTTGTAATAGGGCTTCCTTGGGAAACCAAAGAAACTGTTGAAGATACAATCGACTTTGCAATTGAACTGGACAGCGATTTTATAAGTTTTTACACAGCAACTCCGCTTCCGGGCACCAAATTTTACGATTATGCAAAAGAACACAATCTTATAGATTCTGATACTTCGTTTAAGAGTGCATATTTTTATCCGTCTGTTAATACCCATAATTTAACTAAAGAACAGATTTTTAAACTTCATAAACGTGCAATCAGAAAATTCTATCTGCGCCCGTCTTACATTTTAAAAATGCTCACTAAAATACGTTCATTTACGGAGTTTAAGAACTACTTTAAAGCAGGCATGAATTTACTCTTAAGACGGTAAGCTAAATACATTAAACAGAGTATAGACATAAACTTCTAAACCACTTAATATTAAATGGTTTAGAAGTTGGAGGTTAGCTATGAGTAATGACATTAACGGCATGAATTTTAACAATGAAGATGTCGGTTTTGATTATGAACCAAGTGAGTGTTTTTGGAAAATAGACGGTCCTATAGGCAGAAAAGATTTTATCTGGATGCAAATCGGAATCATATTGATTTCGCTTCCTGCAATAATACTGGGTATTATGGGACTTGCTGGCGTACTGTTTCCGATTATACTTATTACAATATTAATTGATATCTGGCTTTCAATTGCAGCTTTTTCAAAAAGATTTTATGATCTGTTCGGCAGTTTAAAAGTCGGTGTAATAACGACAATAGGTCTTTTGTTATTAAATCTTATACTACCTGTAATATCAGTAATAATGCTGATTGTAGGAGCTACGATTCCTGGAAAATTAATTAAGCCTAAAAAAGTAATTTAATAATTTTTTGAGCGGTTCTGAATTTTTCAGAGCCGCTTTTTAAAGGTTGTTATTTTCTTTAATGAATATATCCACCCATCTGACGAGTTCGTCTATTTCATAAGGCTTTGGCAGATAAAGGTCAGCACCGGCTTTTAAAATAGCTTCTTTATCATGGAAAATCGAGGTCATTATTAACTTCGTATCTTTATATTTTTTGTTTTCTTTAATATTTTTGCATACACTCAACCCGGTTTCGCTGTCCTCAGAACCGGAATCTATTATTATAACAGCAGGAACTTCGTCACTGTCTGAGTGGATTATCTCATATCCCTGCAATTTTAAAATAGTTGATAATAAAAGAGAAAGCGCATCATCCGGCTCATTTATAAGAATTTTATTATTATAAGTTTTTTCATATACAGAATTTTCACCGGAAAGCTTTGTTCTCTCTATTAGATAATTAGATTTATCAGGAAGTTTTGCAAGGTTATGAATATTTATCAAATCAGTAACAAGTTCCTGATTATCCTTATATTTTCGAGTTTTTGCGGTAACAACACCAATCGTTGTGTGGACAAAATCAGAACGCCTGCCCGCTTCACTGTCACCCTGCATAATCATAAACCCGCGTTCCTTATCCTGCTCGGAATAAAATTTGCCAGCAACCATATCAAAAGCAAATATTAAAAAATTCGCTATTTTTTCAGCCTTCAGCTCTTCTGTAATTATTAAAAATTCATTATCAGAGATACTGCCCAGATAATCCGTTTCACTAAGCGAAGACGTTATGATTGCGGTATAAGTCTGAATAAGTTTATCAGAGGCAAGCTTTGAATAAGATTCTTTGTAATTTTCAAAATTTTCTATGCTGATTAGCATACAGGCCCAATTATTATCAGAAGATAAAATTCTTTTTATCGCCCGCATTGAATAATTTTGATTAGGTAAATGTTTTAGCTTATCAATACTTGATTCAAACTCCCTGCGAAGATGAGCCTTTACTCTCATTACAAATTCATCTGAATTAACAGGTTCACTTATAAAATCATCAGCACCGCTTTCTAATACATTTAATTTATCTTCAAGTTCTGCAGATTTTGAAATTGCAACAATAACCGGCCGCATATTATAAGTAAGAGCCCGTATCTTTTTACAAAAACCGCACAAATCCCCGTCAACACTGTCGGAAACAATAATTAAATCAGGTTCTTTGTCCTGAATAAATTTCAGTGCCGAAATAAGATTTTTTGAAATTATCACAGAGGAATACTCATTTTCGAGCAGTTTTTTATATTTTACCGATAATTCACGGCGTTTATCTATAATTAAAGTTACTGTCTGCATTTTTCCACCGCCTGCTTTTCCGGGTTATATACAGGAAATTTAACTTCAAATTCTGTTTCAAACTTACCGCCTGCAATTTCTCTTGAATTAACAGAAATTACACCGTGCATCTTTTCTACAATATTTTTTGTAATATAAAGCCCGAGCCCGCTGCCCTGAACTTTTCTTGTAAGCGGATTATCAATTCTTGCAAACTTTTTAAAAATAGTTTCGTAATTTTCTTTAGAGATGCCAACACCTTCGTCTTTAACTTTAAGAGAAATAAATTCACAATTTTCACAATAACTGCAATCCACTGTCACAGTAGAATTTTCAAAAGAATACTTTGCCGCATTCTCCGTTAAGTTCATCATAACCTGCTGGAATTTGTCTTTGTCAGCTAATATCGCAGGATTATTTATGTGAGAAACAATTTCAAATTTATGATTAGGATATTGCGTTTTTATTATCTGAACAACACTGTTAATTACAGGCATAACATCAACTTTTTTAAATACAAACTTCTCGTGTTGAGCATGCAGTTTGGTAACAGAAAGCATATTTTCCACTAACGAAATCAATCTGTTTGATTGTTCTTCAATGATTTTTAGAAATTTCTTTTTACTCTCATCATCAAGCTTATCCCAAGAAGAAAGCATTGTTTGGGAAAACCCTCTGATTGATGTGAGAGGAGTTCTTAGTTCGTGACTGACAGTTGATATAAAATCTTCGTAACTTTGTTCACTCATATATGGATTATAACATTAATTTAGAGTTTGCTCAACAAAGTATTTATGAGCACCTGAAATTATATTAAGGTAAAAGCTATTGAAATAATACACGTAAACGACGTAGTGCCGTTGTGGGCTGTCTGCAATGAATTCTTCACTAAAGGCTTTTATCCCGCTTTTTATAGCAAGAAACGAACGCCAGCAGACTCAAACATATTTAACAAAACTGCTGAAGCCCCTCTTTGATAGTTCATAAAGAAGCTCGTCAAAAACAAATTTTTAAATCTTATAAAATAATTAAGACAATAAATTATTTAGATTTTTTGCGGTAAAATATAATTATTGTAGTAGAGAATATAAAGGAAAAAATATGTGGGATTATTCTGAAAAGGTTATGGATCACTACAGAAACCCTCGTAACGTCGGTAAAATCGACGATGCCGATGCTGTTGGGGTTGCAGGCTCTCTTACCTGCGGTGATCAGCTTAAAATATACTTAAAAATTAAAGACGGTATCGTAACTGATGCGAAATTCCAGACTTTCGGCTGCGGTTCTGCAGTTGCTAGCTCAAGCATTTTAACAGAAATGATTATAGGAAAACCTATAGATGAAGTCAGAAAGATTACAAACAAAGATATAGCTGACGAACTCGGCGGACTTCCTCCTGAAAAAATGCACTGCTCGGTTATGGGTTATGAAGCTCTTGAAGACGCACTGAAAGGCTATATTGATAAAGACGAACTGGATGAAGCCATGGATGAACTTCATGGTAAGCCGGAACATCAGGACAAAATCGTATGCACCTGCTTTGGAGTTACTGAAAACCAAATCTGGGAAGCTTTGAAAATTAACGGGCTTAAAACTGTCGAAGAAGTTACAAATTATACAAAAGCCGGCGGAGCCTGCGGAAAATGCAAAGGTTTAATCCAGGATATTATTGATACGTATTATCACAAAGAAAAGAAAGAGGAAGAAGAAAAATCAACGCTTTCTCCGGCACAAAAAATCTTAAAGATTAACAGTATTATAGAAAAACAAATTTCTCCGGAACTTCAAAAAGACGGCGGGGATATTACATTAACAGATATCGACGGAGATAAAGTATACGTAAGACTTAGAGGAAGATGTTCCGGATGCAAAAACTCTAACCTGACGATTAAGTCATTTGTAGAAACAACTCTTCGTGAAGCTATTGATAAAAATATTGAAGTTATAGAGGTAAATTAAGATGGCAGATAAATTAATATATTTAGATAACAACGCCACAACACGCGTTGATGATAATGTGTATGAGGCAATGCTTCCTTACTTCAAAGAAGAATATGCAAACCCTTCAAGCATGTACAAGTTTGCAACAAAAGCTTCAAATGCACTGAAAGACGCCAGAGAACAGGTAAGAGCGTTTTTTAATGCAAAAAGCGAAAAAGAAATAATTTTCACCTCCTGCGGTTCGGAAAGTGCAAATACCGCAATCCGCGGTGTTTTAAATATGAATCCGGGGAAAAAACATATTATAACCACTAAAGTTGAACACCCTTGTGTTTTAAACTTATATCAGACACTGGAAAAACAAGGATACAAGGTTGACTACATCGGAGTAAACTCAATTGGGGAGCTTGACCTTGAACAGTTGAATGACGCCATAAATGAAGATACGGCGCTTGTATCTGTTATGTATGCAAATAACGAAACCGGAGTTATTAACCCAATCGAAAAGATTTCAGAAATTATAAAAAGCAAAAATCCTAATACGAAATTCTTTGTAGACGCTGTTCAGGTAGCAGGTAAAATTCCTATTGATGTTCAGGCTCTTGGCGTTGATTTACTCGGAATTTCCGGACATAAATTTCATGCGCCGAAAGGGGTCGGGGCTTTGTATGTAAATTCAAAAACCATTATAACCCCGTTAATTATAGGCGGACACCAGGAAAGAGGAAAACGTGCCGGAACAGAAAATGTTCCATATATTGTGGGCCTGGGCAAGGCTTGCGATATAGCTCACGACTTCCTTAAATATGAGGCAACAGAAGTTAAAAGACTTCGGGATAAACTTGAAACCGGTATATTGAAAAATATTTATAACGCAAGATTAAACACAGGTCTTGCAAACCGTGTACCAAACACTACCAATATCGGTTTTGAATACATTGAGGGAGAATTAATCCTTCTTCATTTAAGCGATTTGGGAATTTGCGCAAGTTCAGGTTCTGCCTGCACATCAGGCTCGCTTGAACCAAGCCATGTTCTAAGAGCAATGAACGTTCCGTTTACTGCAATACACGGAAGTATTCGTTTTTCACTAAGTAAATATACGACAGATGCAGACATTGATTACGTAAATTCGGTTCTTCCGGGAGTTATAGAAAAAATAAGGAACCTGTCACCATACCAGGAAGAACTAGCAGAACTTAAACGAAGAAAATCTCTATAATAAAAAAGCCTCCGAAATAATCGGAGGCTTTATTGTAAAACTTTTGTTACATAGGTAGTATACAAATTCTCTTTGACATATAATTACCTCAAATGGAGGAACCCCTTAATGAGAATACAAAGCATCAACAACACAGTCAATTTCGGATATAACAAGCAATTAAATGATACAGTTAACAAAAAACTTGAAAAAGCCAAAGGAAATAAAGAACTTGCACGCACGCTTCTTGAAATGAACAGGTTTGTAAACACAACGGAAGATAAGCTGCGCAAAGCAGAGCAAGACAAAAATCATCACCTTATGGACATATATTACGATATATTTATAAACACAAAGCCGACAATATCCAGAATGCTTGATGAGAGGTTTCCGCAACTGAATTATCAGTCGACAGAACTTTCTACATATAGAAAAGAGTTAAAACAAAAAGATCCAAAAGATGATGAGTATACCTGGAAGGATTCAATAGTTGATGAACTCATGGATGAGGAAGAATTCAAAGCTGTAATGCAGGAAGAAATCCGGGCTCATGGAGTAGACCCTATAACGGATACTTCTGAAATTCCTGAAACAAAAACAAATGCCAAACCTCCGGCAGCACCACAAGCTCACCAAAAAACAAAAAAACAGGCTGAACTTTTGGAAAAATTCACCCCGACAGAATATTCCCCAACGGGATTTTCAAGTCTTGGCGGTATGGATGATATAAAAGAAGCACTTTTTGATAAAGTTATATACCCTCTGTATTATCCTGAAAAAGCCAAGCTTGATGAAATAGAATACGGGAAAAAGACACCGCGCGGCGAATTATTCTACGGGCCTCCGGGATGCGGGAAAACTGCTATAATGCAAGCCTTAGCAATGGAAAGCGGCATTCCTTTGTATAATTTAAAAATATCAAAAGCCGGGTCAAAATATGTGAACGGAAGTGCAAACAATGTTCAGCAGGCTTATGAGCAGGCTGCAAAAATTGCGGAAGAAAGCGGCAAACCGGTATTTCTTGCTATGGATGAAATGGAATCTATGACTTCTAAAAGAAAAGGCGGAGAAACCGGGGCGGAAGATGATAAAATGGTCAGCACACTTCTGCAGATAATTGAAGAAGCAAGAGGCCGAAATGTTATTATCCTAGGCGCTACAAACTGTTTTGACCAGCTTGATGATGCAATAAAAAGCCGCTTTGAAGATAAAATTTATATAGGGCTTCCTGACGATGATACAAGGAAAGCTGTTTTAAAAGTTCTTTTAAAAAGAAGAACCAAAGGTGTTCCTCTGTCAGAAAACGAAGAAGAACTAAACAAAGTTGTACAGTTAACAAAAGGGTTTTCAAACAGAGATTTGACAATATTAACAGATAAAGCATCTCTTATAGCCAGAAAAGATAACAGACGTGACATTATGGCTTCTGATTTTATAGTACCGGTAAAAGAAAATCAGAATATGAAAATAAAAGAACAGGATTATATGTCAAAACAAACACGTCCTGCCATAGGTTTTGCTAAATAATAAAATTTAGGAACTTTTACAAATGGAACCGCCGCAGCGGAGTGAGGACGTGTGAGCCTGTATGCGTAGCTGAGCGGGAGCGAAAGAATCCAAGTCGGCAGTCATTAACTCCTTCCCCGACTTGGGGAAGGCTGGGATGGGGAGTTATATTTTTGTGAAAAATGACCTGCTTTACACGGAATATTATAAGTATTGCAATTTACGAACATTCGTATCATGGATTGCTTCGCTACCGCTCGCAATTGTACATGTCAAGGAATTAGTTACATAATTTATCTTATCGGTACCTTTTTAATGCAAAAGTAGCATTTATGTTCATTTCTTTTCCTTTGGTTGCGAGGCAAAGGAAAAGAAACGAACCAAAGAAAAGGAAACACGCAAACGTTTCCTGCATTTCGCTGACGCTCAATGCTAAATATTATTTGAGCTTTCAGCTCAAATTCTTTCAAGGCTCACTATCGCACTGCGTGCACGTTCGCCTGACTCACATACGTGAGTAATATTCTGTTATTCTGAGGCTGAAAGCCGAAGAATCTCATGCAAAAAGAGATCCTTCGCTGACGCTCAGGATGACATTAGCGCTGCGTTGTCCTTAGCAGCGCTTAAAGATTTCGTTTGCGAAGCAAACGGAATGAACGTCCATTCGGTCAAAGCGATGCCGTTAGGCAGCGCAGAAAGCTATCGCGTGTTTTTCTCTTTTGGTTCGTTTTCTCTGCTTGGTTGTTCGCGTTTTACGAGT
>CALUUU010000061.1 GCA_944324035.1 Candidatus Gastranaerophilales bacterium | reverse complement strand
ATGATAGGTTCTTCTCTGGCCTCGGAAATTGCAACAATGCGAGTTACAGAGCAAATTGATGCAATAAGAGTTTTGAAAGTTGATCCAATAAGATATCTTTTTGTCCCGCGGGTTTTATCCGGAATAATAATGATGCCGGTAATTGTTATTATAGCTTCGGCATTCGGTGTTATAACCGGCGGAATAACAACTGCTATGACAACAGAATTGGGGTATCGTGCGTATTTTGATTCGGTATGGCTCGGAATTTATATGAAAGATTTGGGCGTATGTCTGTTGAAATCTTTATGTTTTGGCGGTACTATTGCGCTTATAAGCTGTGCCTGCGGATATCAGGCCACAGGCGGAGCAAAAGGAGTCGGGCTTGCTACAACAAAAGCTGTTGTTTGGTCATTTGTCGCAATCGTTATATGGGATATGATTTTTGCAATAGCATTTTTCTTCTAAAATAAGGACAAGGTTATGAGTATAAAAGTAACAGGTTTAACAAAATCATTTGACAATAAAAAAGTTCTTGATAATATTTCATTTGAGGTGAATGACGGGGAAACTCTTGCAATTGTCGGATTTAGCGGTTCAGGTAAGAGTACTGTTTTGAAATTAATCTGCGGACTTATAGAAAAAGATGGCGGAGAAATAATTACATCTGAAGGTGATGTTGCTATGGTATTTCAATATTCGGCGTTGTTTGATTCTTTGAATGTTGCGGATAATATTTCGTTTGCGCTCAGAGAAAGAAGAGATTTAAGAAATAAATACAGCGAAGAAGAATTGAAAAAAATCGTATCACAGAAACTTGAACTTGTCGGGTTGAAGGGTATTGAGAGAAAATTCCCGTCAGAGTTATCCGGCGGTATGCAGAAACGTGTAAGCTTTGCCCGTGCAATCGTAACTGAACCGAGAACAATCCTTTATGATGAACCGACTGCGGGACTTGATCCTATTTCATCAACATTGATTGAGGATTATATTGTAAGGCTCCAGCAGGAAACTAATGCTGCTTCAATTGTCGTAACACACCAGATGTCTACAATTACGCGAACTGCAAATAAACTTATTATGCTGTATAACGGGAAAATTGTTTTTGCAGGTACTCCGGAAGAACTTTTACGGCAGGATAATCCTTATACAAAACAATTCGTAACCGCATCATTGGAAGGTCCGATGCATATGTTATCTTAAAAAGAAAGAAGGAAATTATGTTTACTTTTGAAGAAAAATTGTTTAATAAAGATGTTATGTCTTTAGATACTTATATTATGTTTAAGTTGAAAGAAAGAACCGATGAGCTGAAAGACGAGTTGACAAAGAAAAATCGTGCTCCGATTTCCCTTTCTATGGGTGCGCCGACTATGATGCCTCCTAAAAAACTGTTAGAACGTGTCAAAGAACTTATGGACGAGCCGAATATTCATCTTTACGCAACTCCGCGCGGCGAGCTTTATTTCAGAGAAGCAATAGCTAAAAGAATGAAAAACCGTTTCGGAGTAGATTTGGATCCGGTAAATGAAATATTTTCTCTTATCGGTTCAAAGGAAGGTATTGCACATTTAATCAGGTTTTTAACAACCCAAAAAGAAGATAAATTTGAAAAAGATATATTTATGGTTCCGGATCCATGTTATGCATCATATTTACAGATAATTAAGTGTTCCGGCGGATACGCTTATCCGGTTCCTTTAACTCCTGAAAATGATTTTAAACCTGATATGGAAGAATATTTCCACAAGCTTAAGGAAGAAGGTTTCAACCCTGATAAGGTCAAGGCGGTTATTATTAATTTCCCGAATAATCCTATGGGAATAGGCACGACAAAAGAATACGTTCAATCCGTGGTTGATTTTTGCAGAAAACATCAAATACTTTTAATTTCTGATGCCGCGTATTGTGATTTATATTTTGCAGAAGATGAAAAACCTTTCAGTGTTTTTGAGCTCAAAGGGGCAAAAGATATTGCTGTGGAATTTCACAGTTTTTCAAAGCCGTATGCAATAACAGGCTGGAGATTAGGCTGGGTTTGCGGAAATGCGGCTGTTGTTCAGCGTCTTGGTAAAGGTAAATCTACAATTGATAACGGTATTTTTAAAGTTCTGCAAAAAGCCTGCGCAGAAATTTTGAATGACCCTGAGGGTGATGAATATATCAAGCAGGGCAACCTCGGGTACAGACGCAAACAGGAAATTATGATAAAAGGTTTTAGAGAACTCGGATGGGATATTCCGGATGATAAGATTTCCCATACAACATTCTATTTGTGGCTGCCTATCCCGAAAAGATTTAACTCAGCCTATGAATTTTGTGAAGCCGTTCTCGAAAAATCAGGTATAGTACTTGTTCCGGGAAATGCTTTCGGGGAACACGGAGAAGGATATTTCAGATTATCGTTTGTATGTTCTGATGAGCAGCTCCGGGAAGTTATAGACAGATTAAAAGCTGACGGTTTCAGTTATAATTAAAGTTGTTAAAGTTTAAAAATAAAAGCCCTTGTTAAAATCAAGGGCTTTTTTGCGGGACATATATAGCAAATTCCACCAAAAATTCTTAAAGTTGCGTCATTTTTACAACTGAAACCAGCGATTTACATAACCCATGTTATGATAATCTATCGTAAATTACTCCTTCCCCTACTTGGGGAAGGTTGGGATGGGGAGTTATAGTTACTCACCATAAGGTGAGTCAGGCGAACGTGTACGCAGTGCAATAGTGAACTTTTACGATATGTGTCCATTTTATGCTGGCAGGGTTGAAGGTTTATAAAACATATGCTATAATAGTAGTAGTCATAGCCGGGAAATTTATATGGGTATAAACGAAATCTATCAGCGTTCATATACAACATCACTGATGATGCAGCAATTCGGTGCTAATCAGGCTGCAGTATCTGCCGGTGTTAATTCCCCGGCCGGAGCAGGTAATGCAGCGCTTGTTCCAGGTATAAGCAGTTATGCAATAGCCGGCGAGGTAGGTGCAACTGCTCCGGAAGAAACATTTAATATAAATAATGTCGATAAAGTTGTAAGAACTAATAAATCGGAAGAAATTTCACGGCTTGGAGGTGTAAAATCTCAATACTTTGAACCTGTATTAAATTTCCAAAACTTTGATTTCCGCACTCTGGCTAAAACTCATAATCCATCTTTATCCTTTATGCGCGGGATTCCCGGATTTAATTTACCTTTAAATCAGGATGCAATATATACAAATGGCGGAATGCTTGCCGCTAATTTAAATTTGATCGGTTAAGCATAGAAAGATTATCATGAAAAATCTTTATAAGTATATCCTTTCCACATTTAACTACAAGATAGATTGTGATGCAGCACAATTTTCGGAAAACGGCTCGTTACGTTTGTTGACAAAAAAGTCATACAATGTCTACATTACGCCGGTGACATTTCCAAATCTTAAGCATAATGAGGGAAAATACATAGCTTTGGCTAAAAAAGCATTGAGTGAGTGGTCAAAAGCTCTAGATTTTAAAATTAAATTCAACATAATAGACACATTAAAAAACACAGACATAAAAATCTACTGGAAAAAAGGAACTATTAACTATAGCGGATTGCAGTATAGCGAACAAGTGAACAATTACCTAAATACATTTGCCATAAATATAGGGGTACTGCAAACAAACGGAGAAGAATTTACTTCTAATGAAATATACCATCTTTTACTGCACGAGTTAGGACATGTTTTTGGGCTGGGGCATAGTCCTAATCCAGATGATGTTATGTGTGCAAGAGGGAAATGGAATACATCGCTTACAGAAAATGACCTGTTTGTGTTAAAACTTGTTTATTCTATCGGAGAAAAGGTTCCATATAAAGATTGCAAACATTATGTTGATACACTGGTCAGCAAATATTTAAGTTCTAATAATCCTAAAAAAAACACTATATCAAAAAATTTACTGGAAAGTTTAGATAATATAGGGAATTTGAAAAGATATAATCTTTTCCACCAGAACATTAAGCTGTAGCCCCCGTGAGTTATTTCCCAATCAATTCATTATATTCTTGTATTGAAATAGAGTCGATACCATCAACCGTTTTAAAAATCTTATATGTTGCCTGTATCGGATTTTTTGAATTAATATCTATAATCGCAATAATTTTGGTCAAATTTTCATCCTGCTTGCTTTGTTTTTTTGATATTTCACGAAGCCGCGGATATTTTTCAAGTATAAAGTCGTAAATATCATTTGATTTTTCATGTGCACAGGTTAGAGTAATTCTTAATCGCATTATGTTCTTTGTGCTTGAAATAAGAATATTTCTTTCAAAAAATCGCACAGAAACCAAAACAATTATAGATAAGATTGTTGTAATAATTGCCACGCCATACATGCCGGCACCGCAAGCCATCCCGATACTTGCAACAGCCCAAAGTGTAGCTGCTGTGGTAAGCCCAAAAACATTTGCCCCATGTCTTAACACCGTACCGCCGCCTATAAAACCGATACCGGTTACAACCTGTGCCGCAACACGTGCAGTATCTCTTGTCCCAAACTCATCCCCGGTCACGGATACCATCGGAAAACCGTATATAGAAATAAGAGTAAACACGCACGCACCCAAACAAACAAGAATATTAGTTCTTAAACCTGCATACTTATTTGTCATCTCTCTTTCAAGACCGACAGCAAAACTCAAGAGAACTGCCGACACAAGCCTTATACATATTGAGAGGTCAAATTGCGGGACTAAGTTTTCCATAAATTCCAGCCTTTCGGTTTACTACGTATTTCTGCTTTTCGGATCAAGCACATCTCTAATTGTATCACCTATTACGTTAAAGGCAAGTACGGCAATAAAAATTAAAAATCCCGGAGTTAAAAGCCAAGGTCTGTATATAATATTTGTATATTCCTGCGCTTCTTTGAGCATATTTCCCCAGCTTGCATCCGGCTGCTGAATACCGAGCCCCAAAAAGCTCAAACCGGATTCCGACAAAATATATGAAGGAACAGATAATGTCATTGCCACAATTACAAAGCTAGTTGTCTGCGGAAGAATATGTTTTACGATAATCCTAAGCCTTGAGGCTCCGATAGATTTTGCAGCCTGAACAAATTCCTGATTTTTAACTGACAAAACCATTCCTCTCACAACTCTTGCAAATCCGGCCCAGCCGATAAGTGCAAGAATTATTACAATAAGCATAAACCTCTGCGCGCTCGTCATTCCGCTCGGAAGAATTGAAGCCAGAATTATTAAAAGATAAAAACTCGGAATAGACATAACAGCTTCCGCAAACCTCATCATTATTGTATCAGTAATCCCGCCGAAATATCCGGAAATTCCGCCGTATAAAAGACCTATCGGAAACAGCACAAACAAAGCTAAAAACCCTATTGTCATTGAAATTCTTCCGCCGAAAAGAATTCTTGAAAATACGTCACGGCCGTTTATGTCAGCTCCAAGCAAAAATAACCGACCGTCTTTGTCCGTTGTAATCAAGTGGCGTTTCATCGGAATAATACCCAAAAATTTGTATGGTTCGCCTTTTGAGAAAAATTTAATATAATGTTTTTGGCCTTTGTCCTCGGTATAAGTAATTCTCAGATTTTCAGAATCAAATTCTCTTATATAGTTATATGTATAGGGTTTTGAAAGATGAAAATTTTCATCAATAACATAAATTTTTGAAGGCGGAACATAGGCCATGGTTCTGTCCGAAAAGTCTTTAGTATAAGGAGCAATAAAATCCGCAAAAAACAAGCACAGATATATTATTCCAAGCACAATCAGAGAAATCCGTGCAAATTTGTCCTGCCAAAGTTTTTGAATAACCTCTTTAAACATTTGACCTCCTTATCCTAGGATCAGTGATAATAAGGAGAATATCCGCAATCAAATTTCCCAATATCAGCATAATTGCACCCATCATAAGAGATGCCATAACAAGGTTTATATCAGAACGCATAACAGCTTCCAGTATAAGCCTGCCAAGCCCCGGATATTGGAATACGTATTCCGTCAGCGCAGCACCGCTCAATAATCCGGCAAATTCAAAACCCAGAAGCGTTATCATAGGGTTTATTGCGTTTCTTAATGCGTGTTTAAAAATTACGTCAAATTCGCTCAACCCTTTAGCCCGCGCAAATTTCACATAATCGCTGTCCAAAACATCGAGCAAATTTGCTCTCATCTGCCTTTGCAATCCGGCAAGGGATAATGTAAACAGCACTGTAACAGGTAAAACCAAATGATGGGTTATATCGGCAATCTGACCGGCCAAACTTTTTTCCAAAAAATCCGAACTTGTCAGTCCGCCGACCGGAAACCAGCCCGTTTTTACCGCAAAAATCAACAAAAGTACAGCAAAGAAAAACGAAGGTATCGCCATGCCGATACTTGTTAAAACAGTTAAAATTCTGTCAAACGGAGATTTCCAGTTTAAAGCCGCAGCGATACCTAAAGGTATACCGACAAGCCAGGTTAAAAAGATTACAATAGTTGTAAGCAAAAGTGTATTCGGAATTCTTTCTTTTAACTTTGTACTGACTTGCTCACCGTTAGAGGTAATTCCTAAATCGCCTTTCAGAAAAGATTTTGCCCACTTTCCGTATTGGACGATTATCGGTTTATCCAAACCAAGACGCTTTGTCTCTTTTTCGAGTGTTTCCTGCGATACGGAAGGATTCAGCCTTAATTCCGCAAGCGGGTCGACAGGGCTTAATCTTATTATGAAAAAGCTTATTAACGATACTATTATTAGTAGCGGTATTGCTTGTAATATTCTTTTCAATATGTATTTAAGTATCTGCATTTATGTACCCGTACGTTATTTGTCAATATAGATTTCTTCAATATTATGCGTCAGACCGCCAAGCATTGACGGATAAAGATTTTTGAACTTTGTTCTGATTGCTGATATAATCAGCGGTGAATAAATATAAATAAATGGCTTTTCCTCATAAGCTATTGCCTGATATTCATCGTAATATTTTTTTCTTGAGTCAAAATCAGTTGCAAGCGCCCCTTTTATATACATTTCATCAATACGTTTTTCCCATTCAAACCTGTCATCCTTATTATATCCGGCAGGCCTTTGGTTGAACATATGCAATGTTCCGTCAGACATCCATACGTTTTTGCCGCCGTTTGGTTCAAGCGGTGAACCTGTCAGTCCCATAATAACCATATCCCAGTCATATGTATTAACAAGTTTGTTTACAAGCGTATTAAATTCAACCGGTTTAAAATTGACTTTCATCCCGAGATCTTCAAGGTCTTGTTTTACCATTACACCTATTGCTTCACGTTCTGTGTTGCCTGCGTTTGTATACAAATCAAATTCAACTCTGTTGCCGTATTCATCATAGAGTTTTCCTTTTTTGTCGGTATAAAAGCCTGATTTTTTTAATAATTCCTTTGCCTTATCTATATCTCTGTCATAAGCCGGCAGATTTTTGTTCAAGAATATTGAATTCAGGCTTTCTGCTGTAAAAAGCGGAGCGCCCAGACCGTTTGCAATATTAAATACCATATTTTTTCTGTCTATTGCATAATCTACAGCCTGACGGAAATTTTTGTCCTGGAACCATTTTTGTTTCATTGGCGGAACGTAAAATTTTCCCTTATCATCTTTTCTGGTATTTAAGTTCATGGAAACAAACATTGTACCTGTATTTGGCCCGAGGTTGTATACTTTAAAGTTTGAGTGTTTTTCAAGTTCCTTAAATCTTGCAACATTCGCCCCCTGCAGTCCGATTATGTCGAGTTCTCCGCCTTCAAATTTTAAAACCTCATTATTTACGTCGCCTACAATTAAATAAACAAGTTTGTCCAGATACGGGAGTTTTTGATTAGCTTTGTTGATAACATAATAATTTGGGTTGCGCTCAAACACTGCACGCTGAGCCGGTACATATTCTTTTAATCTGAAAGCGCCTGAGGTTACAAACTGGCTCGGCGGAGTATTTGTTGATAGAAATGTTTCAAAATAAGCTTTACCTTTTTTTACAGCAGGTTCAAAAATATGCTTTGGCGCAATCGGGGTTGCAAGCATACGGATAAATGGTGCAAAAGGTTTTGGAGTTACAAATTTTACAGTGTAATCATCTATTTTTTCAACCGTAGGAAGTTTTCCGTCGACAACAATTGAATCCCGTGTTGAAGTATTACCAAACCCGTCAAAAATTATATTCTGCCAGGTAAAAACAACATCATCTGCAGTAATAGGTTTCCCGTCAGACCATTTTATTCCGTGACGCAGCTTTATTAAATACTCACGTCCGTTAACAGAAAAACTTTTGGCAAGTTTTGCTATGGGTTCACCGGTTGTAGGATTTGTACTCAAAAGTCCGTCATACATTATTTCGGACAACTGGCTTGATATGTTATCTTTTGAGTTGAAGGGGTTGAAAGTCTTTGGGCCTTCGCCGATAGTTGAGGCTACAAGTGTACCGCCGAATTTTCCGATTGGAGCCTCTGACTGTAAATAATCAATGCCGTTAATTGTAATATTTTTCTGTTCCGGATGCACAGGAAAAGTTTGAGTGCTTGATAACTTAGGCGTCTGAATATTTTTTGCAGGTTTATCTATATGCAGACAACTAACACAAAATAATGCTATAAAAACTAGTACTAATACAACATAACCCGCTTTTTTCATAGTTTTATTTTATCATAAACAAAGGATTGTGGATAGGTCAGCCGGGCAATATTACACTTGTAAAAATTTGTTAATTTTATAGAACTTTATAACAAAATTTTTTTTTATGATATTTTATCTAACAAAGAATTGTAAAAGGAGATAACTTCATGCATATTGCACCTGTTTCATTTATGGCAGCAAATACAAACACCAACAAAGTAAACAAAAAAGAAGATATTGATTTACGTACAGAATTAGAAAAAGAAGGAATTGTACTCCCAAAATTTACACCGGTGCAGACAGGGCTGATTAATGCTGCCGGATGGTTTTCAATAGGCTTTTTATTAGACCGCTTATTGGGAAAAATTTTTAAAAGTATGAAAACGCCTTTAAAACTTTCTCTTGGAATAAATGTCGGAATCGGGCTGATAGCAGGCGCTATGGCATATGTGAGTGAAAAGAAAAAGGATATGGGTATTAATAAGAAATAAAAACCGATAAAATGCAGTTGACAAACAAATTTGATTATGTAAAATTAAATTAAATCCAAAAAATCGTATGGAGGAGTGCCAGAGCGGTTGATTGGAGCAGTCTTGAAAACTGTCGTACGTTCACGCGTACCGTGGGTTCGAATCCCACCTCCTCCTCCATTTAAAAAGCCCGAGCCACAAAGGTTTCGGGCTTTTAATATTATATACCATGTGCATTGTGTGTGTATTTGAGCTATTTGTATTAAACCAGACATTTCAATCCTGTACGGTTAAAATGATTTTACCCCTTAAAGTGGCTTTGTGTTTAGATTTTAACCTGCCGGAAGTGTCCGAAAGTAATCAAACCAAATTACTTAAAAATTTTAATTTTCAGTCACAAGTTGCCGAAAAAAATCAAACCATGTGGAACAAATAATCAAACCATGTGTTCTTTTACAGTTATTTTGGGATTTTAATATATGGTCGGCACGTTATTATAAAAGTATTTATTAATTAAATACCGAACCATCGGGGAGGTATTCCTTTTTATTGTGCGGATATTCTTCTGTTCTCAGCTGTCCTGTCGGATAAAAGGTCTTTTTGAACGTTCTCTTGGTCAATCCTCGACTATCTCTGCATTCTATAGATTTTGGAGTTTTTCCGTCAGGATAATAAACTACATTGTATTGGATAAATTCATTATCTTTGTCCTCTCTTCTGTACTTCTTTCCATTTTCTATCTCATAGTAGCCAACTTTTCTATGTATTGTAAGTATATTGTCCGGGTCATCAAGATTTATTTCGGGTAATCTGTAGGTTCTTAGGTTTACAGAAGATACTTTTACCAAACCGGACAATTGTTTTGTTTTAATATTTCCTTTGTCATCATATTCAATATGCATTAAAGTTTCTTGATAATCAGGGTCTAGCTCGTGACGATAAATACCGAATTCTTTAATATTATGTTCTTTTAAATTGCTATTTTCATCATAAATTTTTTCATCACTTATATAGTGGCTGAATATACTTATGTGATTAGGGCGTGGAGGTGTTTTAATGTCAGGCAGTTTTTTTGTTTCTTTAATGCGTTTTAGTTGACCATTATTAAAATATTCATATTCTTTTTCTTCAGTACATAAATTAAATTTGTTCACCATTTCTCTTTCTGTTTTTTGTTTTATAGTGGTGTCTGGGTTCAGTGTAAATTCGGTTTCTTTAGTTCCGTCGATTATTCCATATTTTATTAATTTACCGGTACTGTCATGAAATGTATGAAATTTTGATTTCCCTAAATCGAAAAATACTTCGGAAGATTTATCTTCAGGGTAGTATTTGATTTTAATATTGTTTTCTGCATCCAGAAGTTTATGGCGCGGTTCTTTTTGAATTGTTTTTATTACAGCTTGTTTGCCTGTATTAGTATCCTCCAATACAAAAGTTGTAACAGGGTAGGATCTGTTGAATTTATCCTCTAGATTATATCTTATATCATCAGAGTAAAGTGTATTTAAATGTGTTTTCAGTATATTGTTTGCAGTTTGACTTAGTTGACTGTAGAACAATTTATCCAGTGCTGATTTTATATTTTGTATTCTGTTTTTGTGACTGATATTCGCATTATCTTTTATTAATATGTTATCACCGTCAAAAATTATTTTTTGTTTTTGTTTATTTTTATCATTAATATTCAACTCGTAATAAACTTTATTGCCCCTGGATACTCTGTTTAGTGTTGTATCACTGTCTGTGTTTTCTGATGCTGAAATCGTGTGGTGGTAATCTAAAAAGTTTAAGTTGTCAAGTTTCATTTGTAGTGGAATATTACTTGCATTTAATATAAAATTTGCAAGTTGTTTTTTTATAATATTTTCTTCTTTTGCAGCAGTTTTATCTAAAGATTCTTTCAATGTATCAAGCTGATATAGAGTTGTTTGGGATAGATTATCCATTTTTATATCTTGACCGCGGAAACTTACTGTGTCATTTGAATATTTTATCGGTTTTGTTGTTTCCGTCCTCGTATATTTCATATACGAAGTTTTCCCGATATTGTATGGTAATACCCTCATTTCCATTTATATATCCTTTCTGCTTCGATAAGTTTTTTATTGTAAAGTACCTGATAAAAATTATTTGCTACTTTGTAAACCTTTATTACGATGCCTCCATTCTGTTGCAGTTTAGTAAAACCCGTAGGTTAGAAAGTAAGTCGAATTTACTAATCCGATGATAAAATTATTGGTCAGCATAGTAATGCTGACCTACTTACTGGATAATTAATTAAGCCATTTTGGGTAGTTTCCCCATCCCAGCCTTCCCCAAGCAGGGGAAGGAGCCTTATTTTTTGTTCCCTCCCCTACTCGGGGAGGGATAGGGT
>CALUUU010000060.1 GCA_944324035.1 Candidatus Gastranaerophilales bacterium | reverse complement strand
TTATATTTTTTTGTGATAATTTATGTTGTGCAGAAAATGTTATAAAATTTTTATAATTAATTAACTATATTTGATGTGCAAAAAAATGTAAATTATTATCATTTTTAGGATAAAGAATGTGTGCGTGATTATTAACCCAATATTTACCACTTGCAATATATATTAGAGGTAACGTTCTCATTTTTAAATTTGCACCATCTTCTCCTATTAAAATTTTTTCTCCTTCACATATGTAATCATCAATTTTATCTATAACTCCAGACGCACCATAATAATCATACAAAATATCACCATCTTGTGTTCTCTGAGAAGCATCTATCGGTTGTCTTAAGTAGTCATAATTATCCATAACGTATTTAAGGCGTTTTACTTGCCAAGTATTTGGTATATCACCCATCCAATCAATATTGCTAACTTTCATCATCAAAGTCTCAGTTGGCATTTTTGTCCTCCTGACTCTTATTATTTTCTTGGATTAATTTAGATAATAAATCAATTTTTTCTTTATTAGCTAAATTTAATGATGCAAATCGTTCCACATAATATTTATTTGTTTTATCAAAATTTTTAAAATCGCAAACCCAATCACCAAATATAGATATAAAGTAATTAATGTATTCGGATAAATCTTCTATCTCATCTTTAGTATATTTTTTGCCTGTAAGCCTATTAATTTGCTTTTCTTTAGAGTCTATAATTTTTTTATATTCAACTATTTTTTCGATTAAAAAATCTCCTGTTTCGGTAATTATATTAACTAAGTAATCTTTTAATATAGTCCTACTTCTATAAAACTTTTTATAATATGCATCCATACTTACCATATTAATATGTATAATTGGTATTACTTCTAATAATTTTTTATGTATACCATACAATAGCTTTTCTCTATCCTTTATGCCGGTACAACATGCATCATTATATTCAACAAGTGCGTGATATAAGATATTTGTATCGATTTGTTGTTGCACAATTTGTTCATATAATCTAGGGCATTTATTTGTTATAAAGTGTAGAGGTTTTATATCTAACACAATCGGGTCAAAAAACATAAATACACGTTGTTTTTTATCCCCCTGTGCAAATTTTTCTAACTTTGAATCTACATCAACATAGACTTGAAATAATCTTTTCAAAAGTATATTCATATCATAAACAAATAACACAATTTCACTTTTTTCTTGATTCAATTTTTGCTTATTATCAACAAATATACCTAATAAAAATGCGGCTGTAGCACCAACAAAAGCACCTAAAGCCGTTGTATAGGTATTTAAATTAAATAGTATATTACTAAATTTTGTAAATATCGGTTGCAATATATCTAGACTACACATTTGCAACCTCCAACTTTGGTTCAATAACATCTTGAACAAATTTTTCTAATGAATTATCACAGCAATAATCAAAATATAAATTTCTAATATTAAAAATTTCTTTATAAATTTTTTCTATGGAATTTTTAGCTTCGGCTGTATTAATGACATATATTTTTGGATTTTTATGATTATTACTTAATGCAGATTGAAATAAATATCTTACTGATAAATCCGTAGGAGGGAATGAAAATCCATATATATAGATATTTTCAGCGTTCTTTAATTTATCAAAAGCTTGTTTCCACAAAGATTCTAATATTATATGATTGTATGCACGACTTTTATCCAAAACAGGAGGAACAATCATTGTATTAAGACCTGCTCTAAGATATTCATAATCTTTATCATCATATGTAAAATCTTTGCAATAAATCGGTTCATTGAAACTATTACCAGTATATAGCCAGTTTATGGAACCATGTAATTTTAATATCTTTGGAAAATGTGGTCCCTTGCCGCTCATATCTGTAATGAAATGACTATCACCAGCTCTATTTCTTAAATTTGTAATAGGTATATTGTAAAATTTTTCATAATGATTGTTCATCTGAACAACTTGACCACTATTGCCGGCATGTCTACTAAGATAATTAATTATTACTTTTTCTAAAATAGTGTCATAATTAAGTGTAATACTAGTAATATCATTCTTGGCAATGTATTTGCCTAGTTTATATATAGAATCATTATTGTCAAAATTCACATCTTTATTTTCAAAATAAACTGAGATTTGATTTGCAATATCCATATATAATGCTTCATCTGCTAAATTTTGCACCGCAGTTTTGTATGGCAATTTTGAAGACAAAAATGTTAATAGTGTTTCAATATTGTCTTTATACTTATCTGGTATCTCATTTCTGTAATGCATACCAACAGATTCTTTTTCAGTATTTAAATTATCATGAATTTCTCGAGATAATTCTGACAATACAGGATAGTTATTATCAATAGCTTTTGAAAAACCAGAACCTAAAAAGAATACATCACTAGACATTTTGCAGCTCCTTTAAGGTTTTATTCAGACTATTTTCAATATCAAAGAATTTTTTCAGCAAAACTTCTGATTTTTCCGGTGGCTGATATTCATAAAAATATCTTGTGAATGGAAATTCTGCACCAGTTTTGATTACAGGTTTATCTTTTTTAGTTAAATCTTCTTCAAAGAAATACATCGCATCAGGTACATGCGGATAAACTTCTTTTTCAAAATATTTATCAACGTCATCATTAACCTTAATAAGCTCCGTATCCTTTGTTTCTTTATCGATTTCAGGAGTACCATCTGATTTATAAACAATATCAGCAGTTTTATCCATCTGGGACAAACCCCAAATGACATTCTCTTTTTGAGTGGCAGATAGTGTTGATGCTTTAAATAAATCTTTTATTATAGCTTTAAATTTATCATAATTTTTATACAAAACATCTGATTTGTTTTTATTCAAAATATCAAGAATTTCTTCTCTGACTTTCTTTCCGTTTTCATAATCCTTGATTTGTTTATCTTGTTTAGGTTCTCTGGGGTTAGTTTCTAAAAGTTCTTGATACTTATCTTCATTATATAAACGGTCAAAGAAAGCAGAATTATTCAATTGCTCTATTCTTTCATCATTAATAATGAAGTTTCTTTGTAATGGCTGATATACAGCATATTCTTTGTATAAAAATTCTTCTTTGTCAAAGATTTTAGAATACTCATTTTCTTCAAATTTTGTAAAAAGTTCAGTAATTTTTTCTATATCCAAATCAGATATTTCTTTTCTTTTTTTACCTAAAGATTTACGAAGCGGTTGCCAAAAATCAACTGCATTAATAAATTGAATTTTATTTTTTCTTTCAGGTCTTTTGTTTTTTGAGAAAATAAACGCATATATGCCAATATCTGTGTTATAAAACAGTTGGTTAGGAAGTCCAATTATTGCTTCAAGATAATCTTTATCAAGTAACCACCTTCTTATTTGACTTTCACCACTTGAAGTTCCACCTGAAAACAGAGGAGAACCATTTTCTAAAATAGCAGCTCTCCCGGTTTTATCAAGTTTTGCCATAGCATGTTGAATAAACAATAATTGCATATCGCCTGTTCCAGGGAGTCCGGCAGGAAATCTCCCGTTAGGCTTTTTAGCATGTTCTGCTTTAACGGCTTTTTCAACACCTTCTCCTGCGTCTTTTCCACCCCATGCTTGACCAAATGGAGGATTGGCGATTACCATTCTCATTGATTGGCTTGGGAAAGCATCTTTTTTCATAGTGTCAGCGAACTGAATATTTTTAGCGTCCTGTCCTTTTATCATCATATCAGATAAGCAGATTGCATAAGATTCGCCATTAACTTCTTGCCCAAAAAGTTTTATATCCATTCTAGGATTGATTTGTTTTAAGAACTGGTAAGCAGTTGATAACATACCACCTGTACCGCAAGCCATATCAAGAACTGTTGTAACTTTACCTTCTTGATGCATATCTTCACTACCTTCTGAAAGCAATATATTTACAAGTAATTTTATAACCTCTCTTGGAGTATAGTGATCGCCGGCCTCTGCGTTAGTTGAATAACGTCTAATAATATCTTCGAACATATAACCCATTTTCATATTATCAACTGTTTCAGGGTCTAAATTTAATTCAGAAAAGGCCTTAACTACTGAATAAAGGCGATTAGATTTTGCCATTTTATCAATTTCTTTGTTGAAATCTAAACCCTCATGACCATCTTTTTCTTTGGTTTTATCTTCTTTTTCACCGTTAAAAATTACTTTTACATTATCAGAAAAGCCATCAATATAGGCTTTCAAGTTGTCTTTAAGATTATCAGAATCGTTTAGCAAGTTTTTAAGGTTGAATTTGCTTGTGTTATAGAATTGATAACCTGATTCTTTACATAAATAGTCAGGGATATTTAGTCCATCTTCAATTGCTTTAAGCACTTTATCTTTAGTTTTTTCTAATGCACATTCAAAACGGCGCAATATAATCATCGGTATAATTACTTTTTTATAATCGCTTGCTTTGTATGGCCCGCGTAACTTATTTGCAATAGATAAAACAAAATCTATCTCTTTTTTTACATCTATTCTTTCTTCGTTTTTTAACAACAATGCCATTCCCACCTCATTAATAAACATCCTAGAAGCTAACTTGATTCTACCATGAAAAAGCTGCAATTGGGATTATGTTAAGTCTTTACATTAAAAGTTAATTAAAAATAAAGATTTAGGATAATCAGTATAATTAGTTATAGAATTTTATTAATATAAGGATAAAAATTTGATAAATATTGATAAAAACAAATTAATATCAGTTGAAGATTTCTGCAATGAAATGGGCAGATTAATCTTTTATTTTGACCAGACAATAAATACAATTAAATCTGATTCAAAAGCTTTAGTGGTATATCTAACTCTTATCAAAAAAATTATTTCAAATGCTGATGCAGCAAATAAATTGATTTTTGAAGGACATATTAAGGAATCCAAAATTATTTTACGGAGTGCAGTTGAAAGTGTAATTTTGATTACATATTTATCGCAATTCCCGGAGAAAATAGAGGACTATCTTGACGAAGCACAAATTTTAAAGATTAAAAATAATTTTATTATTTATAAAAATATGCGTGATGGCGAACCAATCGATGTTAATGGAACAACTATATCAAAAGAAGAGCTTTCTGCGGAGAATGAAAAATGCTTTAATTCTATTCAAGAACAAGCAAAGCAGAAAATTCTTAAAGGAATTGGAATAAAAGAATATAAAATTAATAATTCAAATTTTGAAAAATTTGATAAGTATTTTACCAATTTCCGTCCACAATTTATAAAATATGAAAAAATGTTTAAAGAATTAGATGATATTGGTTTTAAACTTGAGGATGATTTTATATTTGGTCTCAGGGACATTGTTTATGGATTTTATAATGACAGTTCTCAAATTGCACATGGTTGTTTTTTAGATTGGAGCGAGCCTACACATTTCACACAAAAAGAAGCAGAATACATGTTTCACTTCTTTATAAAAGTTACACTATTTCTTAAAGTATTACTTAAGGGATCTGTGAATTTTGAAAATGATCATACTCCACAATTTGTCAGAGAAATGCGAAAATCAAATGATAAGCTGGAAATAATAATTTATGGACAACTTTTACAACATTAATTTTAAATGTTGTTCAAAGAGTGTTTAATACGTGTTTTAAGAATAGAACATAAATAAACACAAAACTTATCAAAAAAGTATCAGTAACTTTGAGAGTGAACTATCACAATGTTTAAGAATTTGTATCACTAAGTTTTGAAAATTTTCCCTGAAAACTTATAAAGTTTGAGAATTCTCTCAAACTTCTGGGGGTACTTTTCTCAATCTATCTGATAATCTACAACAAAAAAGAAGGATTGTAAAAATAGTATGTTCGAACTTTTCTTACGATGGCGAAAACCTAATCATAGAGCCTAATCCAATATTTAAGGCTGTCATTAAAAACAGCCTTTCCAATAAAAAACTCCCCAGGTTGGACTCGAACCAACAACCTACCGGTTAACAGCCGGTTGCTCCGCCATTGAGCTACTGAGGATTATTTTCTCATTTATTCAATTAACGCTTTTTTAAGCTATTTCATCCCAAAACCTTTGGGGTATGAAATAATTATAAAATAAAAAATTTTTATTGTAAAGTACTTTTCCAATTTTATTTTGATAAACTTGAAAGACGCACCAATTCCGCGAAATCCGGATATTTTTCAGACAAATCTTCAAATGTACCGATATCTATAAGACAGCCGTCTTTCAGATAAATAAGCTTGTTGCATGCTTTTAGTGTTGATAATCTATGGGCAATAGCAATTATTGTCTTTTCATGACAAACATTCAAAAGCATATTAGTTATTTCGTGCTCAACTTTTACATCCAAAGCTGATGTAGCCTCATCAAAAATTAGAATATCAGGATTTCTATATAGAGCCCTGGCAATCGCAAGCCGTTGTTTTTGACCTCTTGATAATCCGTTTTCTCCGACAAAAGGGATTGAATAAATACCATTCGGATAATTTGCTACAACATCCGAAAGCTGAACCTGATTAAGTAAAAATTCAACCCGGTTATCATCTATTAATTCCGGAGGAACTCCCCAGGCTACATTTTCGCGAAAACTTTTTTCTAAAACATTCAAATCTTGCTGGACATACCCGATATTTTTTCTGAACGAGGCATGAGTCTGCGGGGTAAGCCGCATGTTATCAACAATCAATTCACCGGAAGAAGGTAGAAGAAGGCCGGTTATAATATCTGCAAGCGTACTTTTTCCAGCTCCTGACAAACCTATTATTCCGACAAAATCTCCCTTATTAATTTCAAAAGAAATATTTTTCAAAACAGGTTTTTCAGGCTCATACCCAAAAGATACATCATGCAAAATTATTTTGTCATGAAAAGCTATCGGTTTAACATATTGTGAAGTTTCACAGAGAAAATTATCAAGCCCAAATCGCTCATATGCCATATTTAATCCATTAACAAAATTTAATCCTGCCGGCAAGTTAAGTAATGATGACTGTATTCTGTTCAGGGCAGGAGCTATTCTAAATATCGAGGCAACAATCATTGCAAAAGAAGCTACCATTATAGAACTGTTATTAATATTTTGAACTGTTATTATCGCTCCTAAAAGCAAAAGCGTTATTACAATCAATGTTTCTACAAAATACGGAGGTATCGCACCGTAAAAAGCCTGCATCGCATTTTCATCCGTATATTCAGCACCTGTTCCCCCGAATAAATCATAAAAACTTTTTTCACAAGAGAAAATCTTAATATCTTTAATATTATTAATTATAGTGTAATTTATTGCATTTACTTTCTTGGAAGTTTCCTGAAGTTTCATACCAAGTTCACGGGTCTTACCTTTAAAAATCAGATTTTGTGAAACAAGAGATACAAAAATAAAAGCTAAAGATACAAAACCGGCAATCGGGAATTTCAACAAAATCAATCCTAAAATCAACAGGACAATAGATAAATTGGTAACCAATGTCATTATTCTTATTAAAAACCCGCCGGTAGCCTGAACTGAAAGAGTTGTAATTACATATAATTTATCAGTATTTGAAATTTTTAAAATTCGTTCATACGGGGCATATAAATAAAAAAGCATAAACTTATTATTAATATACTGTGTCCATTTTTGAACAAATTTATTTTGAACAAATACAAATAAAACCATATACAAATTCTTCACAACAAATAAAAGCAAGGCTGCGCCTCCAAGCGCCAGGGCTAAATGTTTTACCGGATACCCGTTAAAATGCGGAATAAATTGAAACATATCATAAGTTTTTTCAGGACTTATAAGCATTATTACAAACGGATAAATTAAAGCTACACCAAAAAATTCTAATACCCCAGCGATTAGCGACATTACAAAAAATGCTGCCAGCTTTAGCTTTCTCCCTGCCCCAAAATACTTTACAAATTTTCTTAAACTTTCAATATACATCTATCACCTATAAAAATAGCCTTGCAAAGGACTTTATGATATAATAAAGTATTATATCATAAAATAAAAATCAAGAAAGGCGGTTTTTATGTCAAATCCATTATTAAACGACAGATTTGCCGAAAATGTCGGCATTATTGAAGGGGAAACCATGACTATAAACGGCGCAATAAATAAAACTTTATTAATGCTGCTTGTGGTTGTTATATCTGCTTCTTACACCTGGTTTCTGACACTCCAGGGCTATACTGATAAAGCTCAAATGCTTGGATATGCAGGCGCTTTTGTTGCTTTGATATCCATTATTGCCATGTATTTTACAAGAAAAGCCTCAGCAATTTGGGCTGTAATTTATTCCGTTGCAGAAGGCTTTTTTCTGGGGTATATCTCTATTTTATTTGAAAGTTTTTACTCAGGGATTGTAGCCCAGGCTGTATGCGGCACATTTGCATCAATGTTTTCTATGCTTGTGTTATACAGAACCGGAATTATAAAATGCACCGAAAGATTTCGTGCTGTTTTCTTTACGGCAATGATGTCTGTATTTGTTATTTATTTAATCCAGTTTGGGGCATCATTTTTTGGAAGAAGTATTCCGCAGATATTTACCGCAAGTCCTATTGGTATTGGATTTAGCGTAATTGTTGTTCTAATTGCTTCGTTTGGATTTATTACTGACTTTGATTTTATCGAGCGAAGTGCTAACAATATGGTTCCTAAGTATTATGAGTGGATGGGTGCTATGGGACTTATGACATCAATTGTATGGTTATATGTAGAAATCCTGAACTTACTTTTAAAACTTAACAGCAGGAATTAAAATAATAGAACAAAATTTACTAAAACACTTCTTTATTAACAAAGAAGTGTTTTTTATTGCTCATAATTTGCAAGCATATTATCTATCATTTTAATCATTTGATTTTTAAAATACTCAGGCGCAACAACTTCACACTTATCATCATACCTAAGCAGCCTGAAACACAACATTCTAAAATCTTCTCCGGAATTTACGACAACAAGAGCCCCGTTTTCGTCTTTACCATTAGAATGTTCCCAATCTCTAAGTTTATATCTGTCAGCCAAATCACCCTTTAATTTAAAAATTACAGTTGTACAGCTATCCTGTCCTTGTACTGAATTATCAGAAAGTTTTCTTATATTTTTAATGGAATCTACGGGAATATCAAAAATTTGCCGGTTTAATATATTATAAACACTGTAATAAACCAGACTTTCATGATATTTAATTTCTTTTGGAATACATATTATATTATAGTCATTACCCTCAGAGGTGTATAAGAGTTCAAGTTTGCAGGAATTTTGCAAATATTCCTCACATTCTGCAATTTGTTTTTCAAATTTGCCAAAATAAAAAGACAAATCATAATTCTTATTTGCGGCAATAACAGAATTTAAGATTTTAGTATCTTTATCATACGTTTTTTCAATATCACACAACAACTTTTCAATATTATTCCTGTTTTTTCCCTTAGGCAAAAAATTCAAAGCCGATTTCAACAAAGCCACGGCACGCAAATCTTCTTCTGCAAGATGTACACTAAATGGCATGTGATTTAGGACATATTTGTTTTTAATTTTTTTAACATCAACACCAAAAACTTTTATAGTATTTAAATATTTATTTAAAAGAACATTAGCATTTCTGGTAATATTTCCTTCTGCATCTGCAAATAATTTTATTACATCAGAAAAATCAGCCTCTCCATTATAAAGTAACGTAAGCAGAGAAAACACTTTTAAGACTGCGTCATTGTATTTTTCACTAATCCTTGCCACTGCAGTATTCCTCACGCATTCTCTTTAAAGTACTGATTATATCTTCTCTGAAATCTGCAGGTTCCAAAACCGTGCAATAATTTCCATATGACATAATTTTTTGTTTTAATATAAACTTATTTAAGGCTTCCATCTCAACAATTATTGAATCATCCCTAATTGCTAATATTTTTTCATCATTGGAAAGTTTAAATTCCGGAGCCAGAGATTTTAGTTCATATTTCACCTTGAACGGTGTAACTTTTCCGAAATCAATTGTATTAAGACTTACATTGATAATTTTCAATATCCTTGAAACCTTAAAATAAGAATACTCTTTATAATTTATATTTGTACCAAACAAATAAATTTTATTATTTAAAATATCAAGTTTATCAATCACAAGCTCAACTTCGATTTTTTTACCTTTAGGAGAATTATACAAAAACCTTATCTGCCTCTTATTATCAGCATATTTAAAGAGTTCCTCAAGCAGTAAAAAATCAATACCTTTGAAAAGGGAAATCTTATCAACAGCCGCAGCAAGCTCGTCATTTTTAGTTCTTACAGCCAGATTTCTCGCAAATTTTTCAAAAACAAACAAGTCTTTTAAATCAACTGTTTCCGTAATGATTCTATAAATTTTGAGAATACTTTTAATTTGTTCGCGTGAAATTTTAAATTCAAACGGATGTGAAATTATTTTATATTTAGAACCTTCTTTTGAGCTGGTTCTGACAATCTCACAGCCGCTGCGTTTTAGAGATGTAATATACACTCTGAATGTATCTATTGAAATTTCTTCCTTGATATATTCATGATTTTTAAAGAACTCGCATATTTCGTGATATGATTTTGGAGATTCCAAAAGCAAAGTAAAAAGCATCAACGATTTAAAAGCCGTAAACGACATCAAATTATATGTAATAGTATTTGATTTTTTAAACTCTTTCATATACCTTCTTTGCCAATTATCTATAATGATAAAACAAAACAGCCAATAAGTAAATATATGACCATGCCTCAAAAAAGATTTACAGTAAACATACATTGTCAACCAAAAAAAGGGGCAATTTTTACGTAATTTAATTAAGATTTCTTCATTAAGATTTAATAACTTGAATTTTTATTTACGGTATCAGGGGGCATGGTCAATTGTAAAAAATAATTAATTTTTTTTTACTTGTCAATTATGTAAATTAGGTTTACATTAATATGTGTTGGAGGAAGAAACAAACTCCCGACCGAAAGAACGGTTACCAGAATTTATAAGAGGACAGATTGGATAGTTATTAAGGTTTAGGACAAAAGAAAAAGAGGTGATGGCTGAATAGTCCGCAAAAGTTAAAAAAGAAGAGCTATTAATAAATATTTTTTATAAAAAAAATTATTAACTGTAACGGAGATGAGGTGTAAGATTAAGTTGTAGATTAGGGATATTTTATTATTTTAAGGAGAAAATGTTTTAAAAATTTAGTAATTAATCTTTAGGAGATTTGGGGTTTAAAATAGTTGTAAGTCATGGTAGAGGAACTTGAAACCAAAAGAATAATAGGCCTAATGTCAGGAACATCCTGCGATAGTATTGATGCAGGGTTATGTGAGGTTACTCCTGATTTAAAATGTAAATTAATTTACGGAATAAATTATAAATATCCGGAGCATATCAGAGAAAAAGTTTTTCAGATATTTTCAGGACACGCTTCAATAAGAGAGGTTTGCCAGATGAATTTTGCAATAGGTAAATGCTTTGCAGAAGCATGCAATTTAATAATTTCCGAGTTTGGAAAACCTGATTTAATAGCAAGCCACGGACAAACAATATATCATGCCCCGCAGAATGAAAATTTAGACGGAATTTCATTAAAAAGCACAC
>CALUUU010000059.1 GCA_944324035.1 Candidatus Gastranaerophilales bacterium | reverse complement strand
AGTCCGCTCATGATATTTTTGACTTCATAGTCAATTTTTTCATTTTTTCTTTTTGTTTCTTCTGCAATACGTCTATTTTTAATATCCTTAAGGGATTTAAGTCTTTGTTCGTGGTCTTGCTGTCTTATGGTGTCATGTTCTGCGGGAACTGATTTTTTAAGCGCATTATAAGTCGTATTATCTTTAGCGCCGGCATATATAGTTTCGACATCATTAATAAATTTTTCCCATGATAATCTGATTGGTTTATCGGTATGGTAAGGGTCAATTACAACGACTTCTTTTCCGTATATTATTTTTTGGATTGCATATGCGTGGTTCCCGTGAACCGGGTCATCCTCATCTCTTGTGCCAAAAATGTCTTTATAGTGATCAAACGTACAAACTGCAGCCGTTTTACCGGGGTTTTGGGAAATATATTTTAAAATATTTTCTGACCCCTTTACACCCAATAGAAAATCTACCTCTACTCTTTTTCTGCCGGTGAGGAGTGTTGAAATTGAAAGATAAGCATTATCAATATTTTTTTTATCTAATTTAATATTGGTCAAATATGACGGGTGGCCTATAACATCATCAAATTTATCAACTCTTTCGGCTAATCCTTTTTTTACCATCTGTTTACTCAATTTTTCCGTGGCAAGTTCGAGGGCTATCATATCATCGTCGCCTGTGGAGTAGTGGCCGCTTGCTTTAGCGGCAGCGATTTCTTTCGGACTTATATGAAAATTTTTCTGGGGCAGCGGTGAACCCGGGAATTTTATGGTAACTCCGCCTTTTCCGTCAGGGACTATCGCATTACGGATAATCTCTCTGCCCCATTCCGTGTTTCGCATTGCGTTTATGTCAGACAGAAGCCAGCAGTCGCCCTGTGTGTCTGATTGAAAAGTATTTTCTATGTTTCTGTTAAATTTTGTTTGAGGAACCTCTTCTTTAGGTTTTGTTTTAGAAAAAGTCGCCCCCATTGCTTTTGTATATGACAAATCTTCTTCTACATTGGTTTTCCAGGCAGGTTTTTCCAACAAAAACAGGCTCATTCCTGATTTAATTTTTTTAGCGGTTTCCGGGCTGATTATACCGTCTTCTACCATAAGATTAACGATTGCATCTTTTGAATATAAAGGATACTTTTTTACATATTCGTTAAAATTAGAAACAATATTGTTATCCATTCTGCCTCCTACAAATTCTACCTCCTATTTATCGGGCAAAATTCTGTAAAACTTTAATATTAATTTCTATATATAACAGAATATTTACAATGGGTGCTGTTTGTTATAAGATTTTTTCATAGTTAAGAATATAAGAGGGAAGATTAAATGCAGGTATCAGTAAATTGGTTGAATGAATTTGTAGATTTGTCAAATGTGGAAGATTCACAGCTCGCACATGAACTTACAATGAGCGGTCTGGAAGTTGAAGGGATGGAAGAAGTTACTCCGAAATTTACAAACATAATTACGGTTAAAATTGAAAAAATAGAAAACCATCCGAATTCAGATCACCTGCATCTTGTAACCGTAAATACAGGCTCCGGTTTGAAAACAGTTGTATGCGGTGCTCAAAACATTAAAGAAGGACAGGTTGTTCCGTATGCATCTGTCGGCAGCCAGGTTTTAAACCGTAAAACCGGTGAAATGTTTACGCTTACTCCTGCAGTTATCCGCGGTGTAGAATCACAGGGAATGCTTTGTTCTGCTGATGAACTCGGAGTTTCTGAAAGAAATTACCAGGAAGAAGACGGTATTTTAATTTTAAACAGGTTTTTGCCTGATGTGAAAATCGGTCAAAACCTTGTGGATGTTTTAGGTTTTGAAAAAGATACTATTCTCGATGTAGCGCCTACTGCAAACCGCGGGGATCAAATGTCAGTTGTCGGTATTGCAAGAGAATTAAGTTCATTATTTAATACTGCTCTTAAATTTTCACCTCTTGAAGCTACCAGAGATTTGTCAACAAATAAGTTTGAAGTTGAAATTATTGATAAAGATGCATGTAAATATTATTCTTTAGGGCTTTTAAAGAATATTAAAATAAAGCCGTCGCCTGATTGGATGCAAAAAAGGTTAATTTCATCAGGCATTCGTGCGATAAACAATGTTGTTGATATAACTAACTACGTTCTTTTAGAATACGGCTGTCCGCTCCATGCTTTTGATTACGATAAGCTTGACGGGTATCTTTGCGTAAGACACGCCAAACCCGGTGAAAAACTGGTTACACTTGATGGAGTTGAACGAGATTTGACGTCTGATACGGTAGTTATTGCAACAAAAGACAAACCTGTTTGTCTTGGCGGTGTGTTTGGCGGTTTAAACTCGGAAATTGATGACAATACTACTGCGATTGCACTTGAAGCAGCATACTTCCCGCCAGCCTCTAACAGAAAAAGCTCAAGAAGTGTAGGTTATAGAAGCGAAGCTTGCGCAAGATATGAGCGCGGTGTTGATATCGAAGCGGTTAAGCCTGCGTTGATGAGAGCTATGCAATTGCTTGTAGAACTGGCTGATGCTGAGATTATCGGTGTTGTTGAGGCCGGGCAGAATAAGCTTGAGCCGATTGAAATTACATTAAGATACTCTCAGGTTAAAAGAATTTTAGGTACTGAAATTGCGCCTGAAAGATGTGATTCCATACTTATTAATTTAGGCTTCAAAAAGCTTGGCGGTAATGTTGCTGCTGCGAAATTTTTGGTTCCTTCCTTCCGGGCATACGATGTTACCCGCGAAATTGATTTAATAGAAGAGATTGCGCGTATAAACGGTTACGATAAAATTTCCAACACTCTGCCGCAAAAAATGCAGACTCCTGTTATTTCAGTTGAAGAAAAAGTTATTGATAAGGTTCACGGACTTATGAGAGCTGCAGGCTTAAATGAAATTGTGACCACTTCTCTTATCGGCAAACCGCTTTTGGATAAATATATGATTCCATATGATGATGAGAATGCGGTTAAGGTATGTAATCCTGTGAGTGAAGAAAGCACAATGCTTCGCCAGACCCTTGCCGTCAGTGTTTTAAACTGTTTAAAATATAATTACGACAACGGTCAAAAAACATTCTGGGCTTATGAAATAGGTAAAACTTACAAAAAAACAGGTTCTGCCGATGAAAAACACTCCGGTGTTAAAGAAACACAAGTGCTTGAAGGCATAATTTCAGGTGAGGTTGAAAATTCAAAATGGCAGGTTAAAACCCAATCGGATTTCTTTACCATTAAAGGTATTTTAGAAAGTATGTTTGAAGAGCTCGGAGTTGAAAAACGTATTAAATTTGTTTCGCTTGATAAATCCGATTTGGCTAAAACACATACTATTCTTCACCCATACAGAAGCGCTGCAATCTGTCTGCTTGGAAAGAATTTGACTACTATCGGGTATTTGGGACAAATACATCCTATTTTAAAAGACAAAATGAAATTAAATCAGGATGCTTATATTTTCAAAGTTGATATGGATGCGATAATTTCTATTGTAAAAGAAAATGTTCCGAAATTTAAACATCTTGCGCAGTTCCCTGAAGTAAGACGTGATTTGGCATTTGTTATAAATGAAGATGTTTCGTTTGATGATATTCAGCGTGTTATAAAAAGCGGAGTTCAGCAAAATATTTACCAGGGCTGTGAAGTTTTTGATGTATACCACGGCGAAAATATTCAAAAAGGTTACAAGAGTTTGGCATTCAGAATTAAAATGCTGGACGAGAATGCAACTTTAACCGATGATGTTATTGAAAGAAATATGACATCTGTAAGAGAAAAGCTTCAAAAAGCTTATCCTGATATTTCTTTCAGGGAGTAAATATGAAAAAAATATTTGTAACGGCAATCATATTTTTTACAATGGCATTGTCTGCGTTTGCAGTTGATATTCTGCCGGAATCTGTAATGCCGAATAATCCAAATACTTTCGGTGTTTATCAGGTCGGCCACGCTATTGTTGTTTATGCCGAACCAAATGACAAAGCTGCTATTGTAAAAAAAATAACCTGGAATGCTGACGTGGTTATTCCGGGAGATTTGACGTATGCGGATTTGTTCACGGTATATATTGGCAAAAAAGATCTTGCTCTTATGTCGGTTACCGATGAAACCGATGATTGGGTTGAAGTAATTTATGATAACAGCAAAGGGCTTAAGGGCTGGATAAAAAAGGATGATCCGTTCAAATTTAACACCTGGATGAACTTTTATAACATGTACGGAAGGAAATACGGTTTGGTTATTTTGAAAGGGGCGCCGGAAACTGCTTATAGTCTTTTCGGAACTCCGGAAGACAATGAAAAAGCAATCTCAACAATTAACCGCCCTAAATTAATAAATCTGAATCTTATTCGCGGAAACTGGATGCTTGTTACTGTTGTTGATGCAGACGGTACCCCAAAAACAGGTTATATACGCTGGAGAAGCGATGACGGAGTGAAGTATCTTTTTCCGGATTTGAAGTAAATTATTTTTTACCTTACAGCAATATTTGTGTTCCGATTAGAAATCTGTGGCTGTCTTCGGCGTGTTCATTCTGGCAGAAGATATAGTTTAAGATTAGTCTTAGAGCCTGCCCTTTGATAAACCAGTTTATCCCTGCTGTGTATTCTCTTCTGATATCCCCAGAAACATCCCTGTTAGGGTCAAACTGGTCAAATCTTCCGATAATCTGCAAACGCGGATGTATTTTGTATCCGACAGTTCCGTAAAAACCTGTTGCTTTGTTATCTACAACGTGTGTTCCGTTATAGCCGTCCGCAATTGCATATTCAAAGCTTGTCCATAATTTTTTGTATTTGTATCCGAGGTATAAACTGCCAACTGTGTAATCCGTATGGTTTTTGCCTGCATTCAAACCGCCGCCCAAAACAAGCTTTCCGTACCTGCCGTCTGTTTTGCCAAAAGGTTTCAGATCAACCCAGCCTGTAAATTCCGGGCCGGCAAACCAATCTCTGAAAAACCTGTCAGAGCTGTTAAATGCAAAGTTATAATCTATTAAATCATAATTTCCGATAAGCCTTACACCAAGAGCCCTTGTTGAGCCGAAATTTCTTGAAATTTGCGAGCGCATTATAAAAGGCAAAATGTAAGAACTTGAGCCGCCTTCTTTTCCGACTTGGTTTCTTGAATAACCCACAACTATTTTATGATGCGGAATTGAACTGTTAATTAAATATGCATCTGCGACAAAGTTTTGCATGTAATTTCTTTCGGAAGATTTTCGCGGATTTAGCGTAACTTTAAAATCGGTGTTTGTTCCTCTTATTTTACCGATGGCTCCGACTTGTATAAATCCGAAATCATATCCTGTATCGTAATCTCCGGGCTGCCAGTCATTTGAGATATAGCCGTTATATGCTCCGAAAAACTGAACCTTGCTTACAGGGCCTTTTTTAGGTAAGAACGTTAGTTCGTCCTTTAATAAATATGATGGAATATCTGTTCTGATAATATCTCTTGCAATGAGTTTACCCAAAAGAGTGTCTTCATCAATTTTGTTGTCATCGTTTTTATCTAAATCAAAATTATCAAAAAGATTAAATTCCGATTCTATATTACTTTCAACTTCTTTTATCTTCTTTTTAGGCGGAGTGTATGATTGAATTTCATTATAATTTTCAGGCAGCTCGTCATCTATTTCGTCAAGGTCAACATCTTCCGGATTATTGGTATTACTGCGAATTTCTTTTTCTGTTGTGGAGTTTTTTTGCTCCTGTTTAGCGTTATCTGCAGAAAGAAATTTATGTTCAGGCACATCAAGAACTATCTCTTCTTCATGTTGTATATGTTTTTGGGAATGGTCTGAGGCGAAAACATTGTTGAAAGAAGAAATTAACAGTAAGGTAAATAAAGTAATTCCAAAAATCTTGTTCACAAATATTAATTATATCACAAAAGACTTGATTTTCATGATTTTTTTATAGTATATTTTAATTATGACAAATGTAACAAAAAACAGCCGGCTCGTTAAAGTAAAAGCCCCGATTGTAGAAGCCCTGAAAGAAGCGTATGAAAACCCGACATACCAGTTTCATATTCCCGGTCATACTAAGGGTAACGGTTCTTTGCCTGAATTTAAAAAGTTAATAGGAGCAAAGGCTTTATCTATTGATACTACGGATGAATTTGATAATCTGGGTACTCTTCATCCTGCAACCGGGCCTATAAAGGAAGCTCAGGAACTTGCTGCGCAGGCATTTGGCGCAAAGAAAACCTTTTTCCTTTTGAACGGTTCTACCGCAGGCAATCTTGCGCTTGCCATGGGATTAACTAAAAAAGGACAGAGAATTTTAACAAACAGAAATTGTCACAGATCCGTGTTAACAGGTATGATTATCTCCGGCGCTGAACCTCTCTGGCTGATTCCGAAAAAGTTTGACGACTGGGGAATATGGGGAAATGTTACTCCGGAAAGTGTTGAAGAAATGTTATCAGCACATGATGATGTTTCTATGGTTTGGATTACTAACCCGACTTATGAAGGGGTTGTGTCCGATATAAAATCTATTTCTGCTGTTTGCAAAAGATACGGTGTGCCTTTGATTGTTGATGAAGCACACGCGTGTTTGTGGAATTTCAGCAAACATCTGCCGACTCCTGCATTGCAATTAGGTGCGGATGCGGTTGTACATTCTCTCCACAAAACAGGAGGCAGTATGAGCCAGAGCTCAATGCTGCATATTGCACAAGACTCTCTGCTTGATGTAGATGCTGTCGAAAAAGCTTTGAAGCTTTTACATACAACAAGTCCTTCTCTTATTTTATTGGCAAGCCTTGATGCGGCGCGTGCTAATTTGGACAGTCAAAGAGGCAGAAAGCAGTTAGAACGTGCTATTTCTAATGCAAAATATCTTAGACGCGAAATTGAGCAGCTGGAACACATACATGATTTGAAGCCTGATTTCGGGTATATGACTGATGTTACTAAAATATTTATCCGTGATGACAGGTTATCCGGGAAAAGATTGGAATCTATTCTTGAAATTGATTTTGGTATAGAAGTCGAAAGTGCATCCGATGCAGGATTGCTTTTGCTTTCAAATTTAGGAAATACCAGAGCTGATATGGAATATCTTGTAAAATGTCTTAAAAAAATAGACAGTTCAAATTATTCTGATATTTATTACCTGGAAAAGAAAAAACATATGCCGATGCTGACTCCTCAAATAAAAATGAGTTTGAGAGAAGCATTTTTCTCGGAGAAAGAAACTATTCCGAAGGATTTGGCAATAGGTAGAATTTCAGCGGAAGTTATTGCTGAGTGCCCTCCGGGTATTGCTATTTTGCTTCCTGGCGAACTTATTACAGAAGCTCATCTGCCGTATTTAACGGATTACGATTTTATTGAAGTGATTAAATAATAAATCAAGCCCCTTTTACATAAAATTCATCTTTTTGGGCATTCTGACAGATGCAAGTCTGCGTGCCTGGTCTGTTATCAAATACTGTTAAAAAAGCAGACCCTATGTGAGGTCTGCTTTTTAAGCTCTCTTTTCTTTAACATTTTGCAGATTTATTTAACCACTGCAAATCTGGTTTGAATTCCTGCATCGGAAGAAATATTCCTCGCAGCCATTACCGCCATAGAACGGCGTTTTCTCGCTCCTCTTAATATAAATTCCACACTGTCACATTTATTTGACGATGGGGATGAAATCTTTTTTAACATTTATGAAATCTCCTTGTAAACTTCTGATTACAAATTGATAATCGGTTGTTTCAAGAAAAATCTTTAATTTTTAAACAAGTTTGTTACAAATGTTAAAAATTCAGCGTTAATACAGTCACATTTTGTTTGATACTTGAAAAGTGCTGCTTATAAATATTTTTTATATATGGTTAATAACATGACTGCATGTTGACGCCCTTGCTTTAATATGTTATTATATATGATAAGGAAACATATATTAGGAGCAAAGAATGAAAAAGTTTGTATTAAGTCTGGCGGCAATTTTTGCATTAGGTATCGGCCAAAGTGTTATGGCAAAGACAGTTCCGGTGACAGCGCTTACGCCGTTCAATAATACAAACCCGCCTGCAGAAATAGCTGTAAAAATAGGCAGTAACATTCAGGTTACGGATGATATTGTATTATTTGAAGGTTTTACCGTAAAAGGTAAACTCGTTTTGCAAAACGGCATATTAGCTTTTGTTCCTTACAGTTTTATCAATATACATAATGAAGAGGGACAGTTTGAGCCTCAGACATACGGAACCTTTGCCGGTTATGTAAATAACAGTCAGGTAGTTCCGGTTTCAGCAGGTACGGCTGTAACTGTTAACCCGGGTCAAATGTTCGTTTTGGATTTTAAGGACGTAATTCCTAAACAAACCGAGATGCCGCAAAATGTTACAGACTCAGCTTCAACAATTGTTATAAATACGATGGAGCCGGCGACTGTAGAATCTCAAAAACCGTTTTCAAAAGGGCTTCCTGGGCTTCCTGTTACTGATTTAGGTACTATGGATGCTACTAACAGGTATAACCCTGCAATGCCGCTTTCTAATATCTTGAGAAATCGTAACGGTGAATTTTTAAGATAATTTTAGTTTTAATAAGAATGGTGGAGCGATGCTAAGAAAAATAATTATTGGATGTTTGGCTGTTTTAATATCCTCTCCGGTTTTTGCTGTTTCAGTGAAAGTTAAAGCTTTATCCCCGTTTTCAACCGAAAATCCATCCGAAACAATGAGTGTTGAACTCTTGGAAGATTGCGAATTGACGGATAATCTTACCCTTTACAAGGGAGATATCCTGTATGGAAAAACATCAGATGTAGTTTCACCAAAGCGTTTAAAACGTGATGCTTCATTTTCAATTGCCCCGGAAACTTATGTCCGCAAAGACGGCAGTATGCATGAATTTAATGAGAATTTAATAGGAAAATATTCTATGCATACAGACAAAAAAGAACTGGCAAAATCAGCTTCTCTTACTGTCGGCAGCTATTTTGTAAAAGGCTTAAGTTTAGGAGTCAATGCCGTAGAGGGTGCGATTAAAAATGAAGAGGGCAACAGGTTTAAATCGTCTGTTGTAAATGTTTATGAAAATACCCCGTTTTCGTATGTAGAAACAGGAAATGAATTAAATATACTTGAAGGTGATATTTTCTGGCTCAAGTTTAAAACGCCAAAAGATGAACAAGATTCCGAGGAAACGCAAAATTATGAAGATACCGGATATGATGAAACTCCGGATACTATACCTCAACAGCAGTTTTAATAGAACCGTCGCCTTCTAAAATTATCTCTTTATCTATATTATTCTCGGAAATAATCATTTTGGTTTTATTAATATTATCTTCAATAAATGTAGATATTTCCTTTATTTTCAAATTATCCATTGCGGAACTCCTTATTAATTATTACTATTATAGCAGATTGCAGCCTGCTTTTCAAGTGATAAAAGTCCGAAATCCTTATTTTTTGCTGTATTGTAACAAAAATCAACATGGAATTTGCATGTAAGTTATTTTTGTGCTACTTTGTAGGTGGTTAAATATGTTTGATAGGTTTGCCCTAGTCCGGAAATCTGACAGACAAAAACCGGAAATTACACTGGCTTTTTAACGTGAGAATGAACGGATGGAACTTTTTAACCCGTAGTACAATACATTAATATAAGGAGAAAACAGATGCCAGCAGCATCAATGATTGAACTTTTAGAAGCAGGTGTTCACTTCGGGCACCAAACCCAAAGATGGAACCCTAAAATGAAGCCGTATATTTACGGTGCAAGAAACGGAATTTATGTAATTGATTTACGCAAAACTTCTGAATTATTGGATGAAGCATACGCAGTTGTAAGAGAATTTGCTGCACGTAATAAGAACATCTTATTTGTTGGTACTAAAAAGCAGGCGGCTGAAGTTGTTGCAGAAGAAGCAGCACGTTCAGGAGCATATTATATCAACAGAAGATGGCTCGGCGGAATGTTGACTAACTTTGACACAATCCGTTCCCGTGTTAATAAATTAAAAGAATTAGAAGAATTCATGAATTCAGGACACGCTGACAAGTTACCTAAAAAAGAAATTGCTCAATTAAACAGACAATTGGGTAAATTAAGCAAAACTTTAGGCGGTATCAAGGATATGAGAGGTCTTCCTGATTTAATATTTATTATTGACCAGGGTAAAGAACTCATTGCTATTCAGGAAGCTAACAAGCTCGGTATCCCTGTAATTTGTTTGGCTGATACAAATGCAGATCCGGATGGTATTAATTATATTATTCCTGGAAATGATGACGCTATCCGTTCAATTAAATTGATTACTTCAAAACTTGCAGATGCAGTTTTGGAAGGTAAACAGTTAAGAGAAAACAACGCTGCTCAAAAAGCTAAAATAGAAGAAATTAAAGCTGAAGATGCAGGTGTTGAGGCTGAAAATACTGAAGAAGAAAAAATTGAAGAATAATTGTCAAATCTTTTAATAAGTTGGGACGTTAATGCGCTGAAAATTTAATACAATATCAGACTTTAGCGTCCTACTTATATAAAGATAATTAAAAAAGGAGAGAATAAATGAATATTACAGCTCAAATGGTAAAAGAACTTCGCGATAAAACAGGCGCAGGTATGATGGATGCCAAAAAAGCATTAGTTGAAACTGACGGTGATATGGAAAAAGCTATGGAAGTTCTTCGTCAAAAGGGTATGGCTTCCGCTGATAAAAAAATGGGCAGAATTGCTGCTGAAGGTTTGGTTGCTTCTGCTGTTTTAGATGATTGCGGTGCTATGGTAGAAGTTAACTGCGAAACAGACTTCGTTGCAAAAAATGAAGAATTCAAAGAACTTGCAAATGGTTTAGCAGAAGCTGTTGCTAACGAAAATCCTGCAGATGTTGATTCTTTCTTGGCTTCAACTTGCCCGAAATGCGGTAAAGTAATCTCTGAAGTTATTAAAGAAAAAATCGCTTCTATCGGAGAAAAAATTACTTTCAGAAGATTTGTACGTTATGAAGGTAATACTGCAACATATATTCACAACGGTAAAATCGGCGTTCTAATTCAAACTGATAAAAAAGATGCTGAATTAATGAATGATATTTGCTTGCACATCGCATCAAGCGCTCCTGAATTTATTTCAAGAGAAGAAATTCCGCAATCTGTTATCGACCACGAAACAGAAATCGAAATGGGTAAAGAAGACCTTCAAAAGAAACCTGAAGCTATCAGAGCTAAAATTGTTGAAGGCCGTGTTAACAAACTTATGTCACACAGATGTTTACTTGAACAGCCTTTCATTAAAAACCCTGATATTACGGTAGGTCAATTGATTGAAGGGAAACTAACTATTAAAGCTTTCACAAGATATATGCTTGGTGAAGGTATCGAAAAGAAACAAGATAACTTTGCAGAAGAAGTTATGAGCCAAATTAAAGGCTAATTAAAACTTTGAGCTAATAACATTAAAAAAGGAATGGTTTAAATAAGCCATTCCTTTTTGCTTTATGTATTATTACGCAGGACAAGTACACCTTAATGTGCATTTGCCTTCATACCAAATATATTCCGGACAAGGACAACCAGCATCCTCTTCCGGCCTTGGTAAAGATTCACATTGTTGGATTGTCTTACAACCATCAGGATTACTTACACTGCATTCCTGCATCTCTTCCAGCTCATCCGTAACATCAAACAACTGCCCGCCCTCTCCGCTGAAACGGTATTTGTGCAAATCTTTTGCAACTC
>CALUUU010000058.1 GCA_944324035.1 Candidatus Gastranaerophilales bacterium | reverse complement strand
CAGCGGTAAACGCCCGGTAGCTGTGTTCCAAGCGGATAAGTGCTGAAAGCATATAAGTACGAAGCCCACCGTAAGATAAGATCTCTCATAGCACAAGCTAGTAAGTCCCCAAGCAGATTACTTGGTAGATAGGTCAGAGGTGTAAGAGTGGCAACATTTTCAGCCGACTGATACTAATCGGACGAGGGCTTTTCCTAAACGAATTTAGGGAAGAGTGAGTGAGCGTAAGCGAGCGAAACTTGCAAGATAAAGAAATTTAATGAAGTGGGGTAAACGGGAGTGTTTACGAAACGGATGAAGAATTTCTCAAGCCCGAATAATTCGGATAGTGAAGTAATTGATGAAAGCGTAGCTTATAATTATTATGCAATTTTGAGCGTAGAGCGAAAGAATTCGCTGGTGTCCAAGAGTAAGGAAACCACCCGTTCCCATCCCGAACACGGTCGTAAAGACTTACTTCAGTGAAAATACTTGGCGGGCCACCGCCTGGGAAGATAACCCGATGCCAGCACCAAAATTAGAAAAGACCTTAGGAGAAATCCTGAGGTTTTTTTTTTGATAAACAATACTAATGAAAGCCAAAGTTTTTCTTGTTTGATAATACCGAATGGATATAAAGAAATGTAAAAGCGAGAAATGTAAAACACTAAGATAAATAAATAGCCTAATGGCTAAAAGGGGCATACAGTAAGGGGAATTTGGAGAGATAGGAGCGAGAGAGCGAATAGCAGGAGTGTGCGCTCCTGATTTTGTCTTTATGTTGGACAGTTTTGTAAAAAATTGTAACTGGCGGAGTTATTATTAATAATTTTTTTCCCAAAAAGTGTTATTAATTAGATAATTATAGTATATGTAGAATAGTGAGGAATTTTTATGAAAGAAAGTGAATTTAGCGAGCTTGAAATTAATATTCTTAAATTAGTTGCACTTGGCTACGAAAATAAGGATATAGCTAAGAGGCTTTATGTAAGTTCTCATTCTGTAAAAGCTTATATAGCTGTAATTCTTAAGAAGCTTGGTGCAAAAAACAGGACACATGCAACTTACTTGGCTGTAAAGCGCAGATTAATTCCTAAAACTTTAGAGCGCAATGTTAACGAAATATAAATATTGACTTGACAAATATACTATTAATCTATAAAATGATAATTGTTATCAATTCTGAGGCTATATGAATTATTCAAGGCAGCGGGAAATTATATTAGAAACGTTAACAAATAATGCAGTTCATCCGACTGCAGAAGAGTTATATTCCTTGTTAGAGAAGGAATATGGAACTGCAAGCCTTGCAACTTTATATAGAAATCTTAATCTTTTGGCTGCAAATGGAATTATCAAAAAGATTGATGGTTTAGAACAATCCTCGCATTATGACCATAATATTGATGAGCATTATCATTTTATGTGCAATAAATGCAAGAAAGTATATGATGTAAGCGCTGCTGTTGCGCCCGGACTTATTGAACAGGCAGAAAAAGAGCTAGGCGCTGATATAGAAAGTTGTGATATAATATTTCACGGTACATGTAAAGATTGTAAGTAAAGGAGAGAATTATGGACAAGTACGTCTGCACTGTATGTAATTATGTTTATGACCCGGCAGAAAATGATGGTATTAAATTTGAAGATTTACCGGATGATTATGTATGCCCGATTTGCGGAGTTGGTAAAGATTTATTTGAAAAAGAATAATGTTTAGCTAATGGCGGCTTTATGCGTCCATTAGCCCTGTTTTAAGTATGAAAAGGAGAATTTATGACAGAACTTAAGGGTTCAAAAACTGAAAAAAATCTTATGGCAGCTTTTGCCGGTGAGTCTGAGGCAAGAAATAAATATACTTATTATGCATCACAAGCCAAAAAAGAAGGTTTTGTACAGATAAGTAAAATTTTTGAAGAAACTGCTAACAACGAAAAAGAGCATGCAAAAATATGGTTTAAATTTTTAAAAGGCGGTTCTGTCCCTGAAACTTTAAAGAATCTTGAAGATGCCGCAAACGGAGAAAATTATGAATGGACTGATATGTATGCCGGATTTGCAAAAGACGCTGAAGAAGAAGGATTTGTTGAACTTGCTGCATTGTTCAAACTTGTTGCTAATATAGAACGCGAACACGAAGAACGATATAGAAAGCTTTTAGAAAATTTGCAAAACAGCAAAGTTTTTTCGAAAAATGAAACTGTAGTATGGGAGTGCGCAAATTGCGGACATGTTTTTGAAGGTAAAGATGCTCCTTCATTATGTCCTGTTTGCAAGCATCCACAGGCATACTTTTTTGTAAAAGCAAAAAATTATTAGTTTTTTAGGGAGGATTATATCCTCCCGTTTAATTAGATTTACACTATAAATATTTACATAATATTTTTACGCGATATAATTATAAATAGGGAGAATTGTGATGAAATTTAAAGAAATAAAAAACAACATTTTTTATTGCGGTCTTAATGATTGTGATAGAACAATTTTTGACGAGCTGATTCCATTAGAACACGGAACAAGCTATAATTCTTATTTGGTTAAGGGTAGTGAAAAAACAGCTCTCATTGATACTATGTATCCACCAAAAACAGAAGAGTATTTGAAAAATTTAGATGAAAATAATATCACAAAAGTTGATTATATAATTGCGAACCATGGTGAACAGGATCATTCGGGTTCTATTCCGGCTTTGCTTGAAAAATATCCGGACGCTATAGTTGTAACTAATTCTAAGTGCAAAGAAAATATCAAAGAAATGCTTCTTGTACCGGATGAAAAAATTAAGGTCATAAATGATAAGGAAGAAATTTCTTTAGGTGATAAAACTTTAAGATTTATTATTGCTCCCGGTGTTCACTGGCCTGACACTATGTTTACTTACATCGTTGAAGATAATTTAATTTGTACTTGTGACTTTTTGGGTGCACATTATACATTTGACGAAATTTTTGCAGATGATTCAAAAGAATTGGAGCACAGTGCTAAACGTTATTATGCAGAAATTATGATGCCGTTTAGGACTATGTGTAAAAAATATACAAAACTTGTCCGCGATATGAATCCGGAAATGATTTTGCCAAGTCACGGCCCTATTTATAAAAATCCTAAATTTATTTTGGATTTATATGAGGACTGGTCTGCCGATGAAGGTAAGAATTTGGTATTAATGCCTTATGTATCAATGTATGGCAGTGTTGAAGAAATGATTGATTATTTAGCTGAAAAACTTGAAGCAAAGGGTATTAAAACTGAAAAGTTTGATATAGTTGACGGTGATTTAGGCGATTTAGCTATGGGGTTGGTAGATGCAACTACCATTGTTCTTGGAAGTTCAATGGTTCTGGCTGGGCCGCACCCTATGGCATTTAATATCGCTTATCTTGCAAATGTATTGAAACCTAAGGCAAAAGTTGCAACTTTTGTCGGCTCTTACGGATGGGGCGGAAATCTTTTCGGGAAGCTTGGCGAGTTGTTGTCAGGTTTAAAACTTGATGTAATTGAGCCGCTGCTTGTCAAAGGTAAGCCAAAGGAAGTTGATTTTAAACGATTGGATGATATTGCAGAAACAATATATGAGAAACATAAAGCTTTAAATTTAATATAGAAGTCTTATATGATAGGGGGATGATATGATTAACAGATTATCGCCGGTAGGCGTATGTTTGAATTTCTGCGCAAAGAAAGCTGCTCCCGGAGAAGCTTCAAGAGTAAAAAATGCAGAAGAAATGAATAAAAACCAATTGGTTAGAACACCAAAATCTGATACATTTACCGCATCTGCTTCTTTAGAAAATAAATCTAATATAGCAAATGCACAATTACCCCAAAATGAAATAGATAAAAACAAATCAATATTATCTGAAAAAGGAAACGCATAAGCGTTTCCTTTTTTGTAACTCCCCATCCCGGCCTTCCCCAAGCAGGGGAAGGAGTATAAGCGCTATGTTCCCATAACATGGGTTATGAAAGTAGACTTGCAAAAAGTGGTAACATAGTTTATACTAAAGGAAAAAGGAGGATTAATATATGCAAAAGTCAATAATAGTGCGGAAATACCGGGGGGGGGGTATCTACATCTAAGGTATTACAAGGGTTTAAGCCCGTTAGCCATTGCGGCAAACCTGTAATTTTAAGGATTAAAGAACAATATGTCATTCTGAGGGCTTTAGCCCGAAGAATCTCGTGTAAAAAGAGATCCTTCGGATTTCATCCTCAGGATGACCGTGTTTTAAAGAAAAAAGCAGCCTTCACATTAGCGGAAGTCCTAATAACCCTTGGAATTATCGGCATAGTAGCGGCAATGACATTACCGACCCTTATTGCAAGCTACAACAAGCAGGAATGTTCAGTCAGGTTGAAGAAATTCTACTCAACCATGTCTAATGCCTTTAACCTTGCAACAATAGATTACGGCGCGATGAGATACTGGGAATTTCCTAATGAACTAGGTAACAAACTGCAAATGTCTAACTTTGCAAAAACATATTTATTCCCATACTTGGTTGGTATAAGAGAGTGTGTATCTGATACTAATTCCGGCTCCATTTGTTCGCAATATGCAGGGAATATATTACATATTGGGGCTCATGCGCTTTATATATTTGAAGACGGCAGTTGTTTTGCGATGGATTCCGGCGGAGTTAACGATATACACGGTGCAATCCATATAATATATGACTACAATTGCATGAAAAAACCTAATGAATTTGGCAAAGATGTATTTGAATTTATAATTGACTGGTGGAAATATGAAGACAAGTATACTTTTAAAGCCGGTGGATATAGTGTTCTTAACATGACAACGCGTGAAGAACTTTTAAATTACTGCAAGAATGCACAAGATAGTGATAAGTTAGAATGTGCTGCCCTTATTCAATACGATGGCTGGGAAATTAAAGACGATTATCCTTGGTGGTAAAAACCGTATGCGGTATATAAATTAATAAGCCTTTCCTATAAGAGAATTATGTGTTTGAAGCTCCAGTTTGTCGTCCAGTTTTTTTAGCGGAATTTTTTCTCCGTAACGCTTCTCTAAGGCCAGCTCTATCATATAGTCTGCAAAATGCGGATTTTTAGGAAGAAAAGATCCGTGAAGATATGTTCCGAAAACATTTTTATATCTTCCGCCCTCTGTTTTATCTTTTCCGTTGTTTCCGTTTCCGACAGTCACTGTAGCAAGAGGTTTGGTTTCTCCCTGCAGGTATGTCAGACCACTGTGGTTTTCAAATCCAACAAGGGTAGGCGGATTTAGAAAGTCGGTTTTTGCCGTTACATTTCCGATAAATCTTTTGCTGCCGGCGATTGTATAGGCATCCATAAGACTTATGCCTTTTAATTTTTCTTTATCATGAGGCTGGTAATAGTGTCCGAACAACTGATACCCTCCGCAAATTCCTAAAAAAACGGCATTCCTGTCGCGTTCTTCTGTTAAGAAATCTTTTTGTTGATACAGTTCATCTGCAACTTCTTCCTGCTGTTTGTCCTGTCCGCCGCCGATAAAATATATGTCATGTTCTTTTATTTTATCGCCAATATTTATTTCTTCAAATTCAACGTCAATGCCGCGCCATTCGCAGCGTTTTTTGAGGGTGATAATATTTCCGATATCGCCGTATAGGTTTAGGAGTTTCGGGTATAAATGAGCAATTGAAATTTTTAAATGTTTCTCTTCCATATTCCGGATTATAGCACAAATTCGTTTGCGTGGTATAATTTTATTTGAAAGAAGGTTCTAATGCTGATTGATACTCATACGCATATTGATATGATAGAGGGCTTGTCTATAGATGAAGTTTTGAAAAATGCTTCTGAAAACGAAGTGGATAAACTTATTGTACCCTGTGCGTATCCTAAGGATGTTGATAAGATTTATGAGCTTTCTCTTAAATATGAAAATGTTTACGGAATGCTTGGCGTTCATCCTTCGGAGGCCAAAGACTGGGATGACATGCTGATTGAAAAAATCAGAGAGTATGCGAAAAGCGACAAGATAGTTGCTATCGGTGAAATCGGGCTTGATTATTATTGGGATAAAAGTTTTAATGATATTCAAAAAGAAGTTTTTATAAAGCAGATTAAGCTTGCAAATGAACTTAACCTGCCAATCTCAATTCATGACAGGGAAGCGCACAAGGATACTTTTGATATCCTGAAAGAATTTAATGCCGGGTCAGCGGTTGTTATGCATTGTTTTTCAGGCAGTGTGGAATTTGCAAGAGAATGTATCAAAGAGGGATGGTATATCGCGCTAGGCGGAGTTGTTACGTTTAAAAATGCCGTAAAAACCAAGGATGTTGCAAAAGATATTCCGCTTGACAGATTGCTGCTTGAAACTGATGCGCCGTATCTTACGCCGGTGCCGTTTAGGGGTAAAGAAAACCAGCCTGCATATGTAAAATTTGCTGCCCAGGAAATCGCAAATCTTCGCGGTATAACTTTTGAAGAAATTGCTGATATTACAACCTCAAATGCCAAAACCGTATTTGGAATTTAGTCCTCTTTTGTTAGCTGAAAGTCTTTATTAAATGCATAAAGCCATATTATACCGGTTAGGGCAACATAAAACAGTAATTCTGTTATTTCTTCAAAAACCATATTGTGTGCAACTTCTTCCGCATATGTTCCAAGTATCATTCCCGCAAGCATTAACACAATATTCCAAACAGGCAGTTTAATGTTTTTAATTAAATTCCAGAGAGTAACAAATAACTTATTTTTAAGGAAATAGAATGCAACGTATGCCATATATAAACCGTAAATCGGGTGCGCAAGCCAGCCGTATTTGATATCTTTCCAGCGGTAAAATTCGTTTACTTCTCCGGGTACCGGAAAGAAAATAGTTCTTCCGCAGTTTACTTCTCTTATTGCAAGGATAACAATAACCATTGCAACAAAGTTAAAGAACTTTCTGTTAACTTTTGCTTTTATTGCAAATATGAATGCTGTTAAAAGCGTCAGCATTTGTAAGTTTTCAAGCAGTCCGTTTTCATAACCGTATTTTTCCGGCATAAACCAAATACAAGGTGCAACTGCAAGTGCTGTTATCACAGCGACAATAGTACACGCATAAATTTTAAAATCGCAATGCGATTTAATAAATTCTTTAACTTTTCCTAACATATTCTTAACTTCCTTATGATAATATAAAATTTTAACCTAAAAACAAATTTTTGCAAATTAAATTTTCTGTAGAAAAAACTCCCCATCCCAGCCTTCCCCAAGCAGGGGAAGGAGCCTTATTTTTTGTTCCCTCCCCTACTCGGGGAGGGATAGGGTGGGGAGTTATTCATTACGTAAAATTATAGCACCCCATCCAACCTTTCCAAAGTGGGGAAGGAGTAAATGCGCTGCGTTGTCCTTAGCAGCGCTGATGTCATTGCTGTACATGTCAAGCAATGACGGTTTTTTAGTATCTGTAAAATTTGCTGTTTAACTCTCAAGTTTGTTTGTATTAAGATTATGGAAAAAGGAGAGTATATGAAAATAGCCAACAGTCTGTTAGAACTTGTCGGGCAGACCCCGCTTGTGAAAATTAATAAACTTAATATTGGGTCTGCAGTTGTTGCAGCCAAAATTGAAAGTGTAAACCCTGCGGGTTCCGTGAAGGACAGACCTGCTTTAAATATGATTGTGCAGGCAGAAAAAGAAGGTTTAATAAATAAAGATACCGTGATAATAGAGCCGACAAGCGGCAATACAGGGATTGGTCTGGCATTTGTATGTGCAATTAAAGGATACCGGATGATTCTTACTATGCCTGAAACAATGAGTAAAGAAAGAAGAATGCTTCTTGGTGCGTACGGCGCCGAACTTGTATTAACAGACGGTGCAAAAGGTATGCAGGGAGCAGTTGATAAGGCGGAAGAGCTGCATAAAGAAATTAAAAATTCGTTTATTCCGCAGCAGTTTTCTAACCCGGCAAATCCTGAAAGCCATATTAAAACCACCGCGGAAGAAATCTGGCATGATACCGACGGAAAAGTTGATATTGTTGTTGCAAGTGTCGGAACAGGCGGTACAATTTGCGGAATTTCAAAGGGTTTAAAAGTCAAAAACCCTGCTATAAAAGCTGTTGCAGTAGAACCTTTCTCATCTCAGCTTCTTGCCGGGAAAAGTGCCGGAGCTCATAAAATCCAGGGAATAGGTGCGAATTTTGTACCGGAAAATTTTGATAAAACGGTTATTGATGAAATTATTCCGGTAAAGGATGACGATGCATTTGAAACAGCAAGACAGTTGGCAAAGAAAGAAGGGATTTTAGCTGGGATATCTTCCGGAGCAAATGTTTGGGCAGCGGTTGAACTTTCAAAAAGACCGGAGAATAAAGATAAGCTTATTGTTGTAATTTTGCCGGATTCAGGCGAGAGATATCTCTCCAGCGGATTGTGTGAGTAAAATATTATGTTTGAGAACTATTTTGAAACCTTAAAAAATTTAGAAGAAGCTTCTCATTTGCGTTCAATAAAATCTTTTGAGCGTAAAGACGGAAAATTTATTTATATAGACGGGAAAAAATTGCTCAATCTTTCTTCAAATAATTATCTCGGATTTGCGGATAATGAGAATATAACTGATGAGTTTTTAAGTTTTGCCGGAAAAAAATACAGTTTTGGCAGTGCTTCTGCGCGTCTTTTGACCGGAACCTTGCCTGTATATAAGGATTTGGAAACACTTATATGTGATTTGTTTCAAACAGATGCTGCTCTTATTTTTAACAGCGGTTATCACGCAAATGTCGGTGTAAACAGTTCTCTTGCCGGAAGCGGAGATGTCATTTTTTCGGATAAATTAAATCATGCAAGCATAATTGACGGGATGCAGCTATCGCGCGGCAAATTCTTCCGCTATAAGCACAACGACATGGAAAATCTGGAAGCCATTTTAAAACGCGAGAGAAATAATTTTAAAAATGCGGTAATCGTTACAGAAAGTGTTTTCAGTATGGATGGGGATATTGCCGATTTGAGAAAACTCGTGGAGCTTAAGAATAAGTATAATTGTATGCTTGTGGTTGATGAAGCGCATGCTTTCGGAGTTTTTGGAGAAAAGGGGCTCGGCGTTTGCGAGGAATTGGGGATAATAAAGGATATAGATTTAATTGTCGGAACTTTCGGAAAAGCAATCGGTTCTGTCGGCGCCTTTGTGACAGGCAAAAAAGTTTTGATTGATTATTTGATAAATAAAGCCCGTTCGTTTATTTTTTCGACTGCTTTGCCGCCTGTAAATATTGCATTTTCAAAATGGATTATTGAAAACAAGCTGCCTTATACTTTTGATTTAAGAAAAAATATGCTTGTAATTGCAGGGAAGCTCGGGGGGCAGAGTCACATAATACCGTATATTGTCGGTGAAAATGATAGAACCGTTGAATTAAGTAATATTTTATATGCAAACGGATATTTTACGCTTCCTATCCGTCCGCCGACGGTGCCGGCCGGAACTTCACGCCTGAGGCTTTCTTTGACTGCAGATATGACAGAAAAAGATCTTGCCGGGCTTTTTGAGTTGCTTAATAATAATAAATAAACACTTGCAAAACTCTTTCTGTCGTAATAATATATTTTTACGAAAGTTTTACGGCTTTGGTATGCCTGAAACTTTTTTGTAACTACTTAACTTATAAAAGGAGAAGAAAATGCCAAAATTAAAAACACACAAATCTGCTGCAAAACGCTATAAAGTTACTGCAACAGGTAAAATCCAAAAAAGACAAGCAGGTATCGGACACTTGCTCCAACACAAATCAGGATCTAGAAAACGCAGAATTTTCAAGATGGTTGGTGTATCTGAGTCACACATTAAACTGGTATCCAGAGAGTTACCATACAAGAAGTACGCAAGATAGGAGCAGTGAAAGATGAGAATTAAACGCGGAAATGTAAGTCGCAAAAGACATAAGAAAATATTAAAACTTGCTAAAGGATTTATTGGTGCAAGAAGCAGAATTTTTAAAGTAGCTAATACTGCTGTTATGAAAGCATTGAAATATGCTTACAGAGATAGACGTACTACAAAACGTAATATGCGCAGACTCTGGATTGTAAGAATTAATGCTGCAGTAAGAGAACGCGGTATGAGCTATTCAAGATTCGTTAATGCATGCAAAAAAGCTAACATTGTTGTTAACAGAAAAATGCTTGCTGAACTTGCTGTTAATGATAAAGAAGCTTTTGATGTAGTTTTCGAAGCTGCTAAAGCTGCAAAATAAATCTTACGGATTTTAATTTAATAAAAGACCTCCGGATTTTTTCGGAGGTCTTTTGTTATGTAAACAAAACGTTACAATTGTGCAATTTTATATTAAAAATTTTGTTTATATATATAGTTGGGAAAATATTGGCGGTTAATTTTGGGTAAAAGAAAATGGACTTTAGTAATGATGAATTCATAAAACCTCTTTTATACAGGGACATTATGGGGCCTGCCAATACACCTATGGGCGGAATGTACGGTCTTGGCGGGATGTATGGGATGTATCCTTATTCAACCAATCTGCTTGGCGGGATAACCATGCAGCCGGGCGTCCATGAAGATATTTTTGAAAGTTACCAAAAACGTAAGAAAAAAGATTACGGATTTTTGACAAAAGTGCTGGCAGTAATCGGCGGGCTTGCCGCTCTGGATCTAATCGCATTTAAAGGTTTTAAAGGTTTAAGAAGTTTATTTAAGAAATCGGGTTCCGGCGGCGGAAACGCATTTGCTAAAAGGTTTAGTTCTTTGTTTTCACGCAATAAGACGCCGTAATTCTTCACAAATTTTTTCTCCTGTGTTAGGATAAAATAAAAACAGGAGGTTATTATGGCGAAAGATTGCAGTTTTGATGTTGTATCAGAATTTGACAGACAGGAACTGGTTAACGCGGTTGACCAGGTAAAAAGAGATGTGGCTTCAAGGTTTGATTTGAAGGATTCCAATTCAGAAATAGAACTTGAAGGAGATAAATCCATAACTATCACCACAAGTGATGATATGAAATTGCGTAATATTTATGACATTTTGCAGACAAAACTTGTAAAAAGGAACCTTAATATAAGAATTCTGGATCCGCAGCCTGTTGAAAACGCTCTTGGCGGCAGAGTCAGAAGAGTTTATAAATTAAAAAAAGGATTAACGCAGGAACTTGCAAAAAGAATTGTTGCAGATATTAAAGATACCAAAATAAAGGTTCAGGCATCTATTCAGGGTGATCAGGTGCGTGTTTCGGGCAAGGATAAGGATAATCTTCAGGAAGTTATAAAAATGCTTCGCGGAAACGAAGAAAAGTACGATTACCCGCTGCAATTCACAAATTACAGATAAGCCAACAAAAAAGCCTCAACTGAGGCTTTTTTGTTTTTGTAATCATTTAGGTATACACGGAACTGCAGTGCATGTGCTGCCGTCCCAAAATCCTTCATTACAGGTATGATTATCAATCCATACTTGTCCTAAAGAATTACATTGCTGGGCAGTCTTACAATCCGCAGGATTTGTAATTGAACAGACACCTACATCCAGCTCATCCGTGACATCAAACAACTGGCCACCCTCGCCGCTGAAACGGTATTTGTGCAAATCTTTAGCAACTCTGTTCGGGTTGTTGTTCGCATTAACATCAGCTATTATGTCAAAGCTGTTGACTTCATTCCAATTATCAGGTTGCAGCACTCCGTACGCAAACCCGTCAGTTGTTATAAATGCATAAACGGGTTCCCGCTCCCAGCTAAATGGTACTGCCTGGTTTTTCGAATTGTAATACTTTACATTCTTCAAGTTCTCTAAAACAGCTTGATTATCATTAGAGAT